>CAACVI010000051.1 GCA_900659855.1 Candidatus Desulfarcum epimagneticum | reverse complement strand
GTAGTATGCCTCAATTAAAAATAAGCGCCGCAACGCCGTAGATCGGATTTTTTACGACGCCATCAAAATTAAAACGCCGCAAAACGGATTAAACCGCTTATGAGCCTTAATGTTCTGATCACAGGAGGAGCCGGGTATGTGGGAAGCCATGTGGTGAAAACTCTGGAAAAATCCGGTTATTTCACGGTGGTTTACGACAATCTCTCCACCGGACGCGCCGACTGGATTCCGGACGCCGAGCTGGTGGTGGGAGACATCGGGGATCAGGCCGCTTTGTCCCGTGTGTTTAAGCGTTATTCATTTGACGCCGTGATTCATCTGGCCGCCAGGGTCTCGGCCCCGGAATCCATCAAAAAGCCCCTCCGCTATTATGCCGACAATCTCTGCGGCTCCATCGCCCTTTTAAAGCAGAGCCGAAAACATCAAATCCCCTGTTTCATCCACGCCTCATCGGCCGCCGTGTATGGGAATCCAGGCGTTGCGCCTGTCGGTGAAAACGCCCCGCTTCTTCCCATCAACCCCTACGGCGCCTCGAAAATGATGGCGGAGCGGGCCATCATGGATATTTCCGGAAGCTCGGACATGCGCTGGACCATTTTAAGATATTTCAATGTCGCGGGAGCGGATGTGAAAACATGCGTGGGCCAGAGACCGGAAAACCCTGTTCACCTTATCCCCAAAGCCTGCCGGGCGGCGGGTCTGGGCCAAGACATCTCCATATTCGGCGATGACTATGACACCATTGACGGCTCCTGCGTCCGGGACTATATTCATGTGAAGGATCTGGCCCATATTCATCTCCTGGCCCTGGAGTATCTCGCCGGGAAAAATCCATCCATTGTCCTGAACTGCGGCCTTGGCCGGGGAAGCAGTGTCAAAGAAGTCCTGAACACAGCGCAAAGAGTTTCCGGAAAAAATTTTACGGTAAACCGGAAGCCCCGAAGGCCCGGAGACGCCCCGGTCCTTGTCGCCGACAACGCGCTTTTGAAAAAAACACTGAACTGGACCCCCAGGTATCAAAACGTCTCCGAGATCATCGAAACCTCATGGATATGCCACCAGAGACTGACCGGACGAAGGAGTAAAAATTGAAAAAATCGAATACCGAGTTCCCATGCCCCGGGGGTTTTTCCGCCAGACAAAAAATTCTGTCATGGGTTCCCCCAAGGCTTTATCTGGAAGTCAGACGTCTGGGCCGAAAAATCTTTCAGAAGAATGCCGTTCCATTACACCGAAAACCCTTTGATGAGGCCAGGGCGATATTTATTCATATCCCCAAATGCGCCGGGGTTTCCGTCAACCATGCTCTGTTTGGAAATTTGGGAGGCGGGCACGCCACCCTTGAGCAATATTTGGACGTCTTTGAGCCGAAATGCATTGTCGGTTACTTCAAATTCACCATCGTGAGAAACCCATGGGACAGGCTGGCGTCGGCCTATCATTTTTTAAAACAAGGCGGTTTTGACGAAAAAGACCGGCATTGGTTCAATGAAGAGCTGGCCTGTTTTAAAAACTTTGACGACTTCGTCAGAAACTGGCTGAGCCGTGAAAATATCTGGAAATGGGATCATTTCAGGCCCCAGCGCCACTACATGTTTGACCGGGGCCATAAGGTTCAGCTGGACTTTGTGGGGAGGTTTGAAAACATTCAGGAGGATTTTTCATATATCGCCGGAAAAATCGGGGCAAAGACCGCCCTTCCCCATTTAAACAAAAGCGAGCGCGGGAATTATCCGGATGATTACACCAAAGAAACCAAAGAAAGGGTCGCCGAAGTGTACGCGGAGGACATTCAAGTTTTAGGCTATGATTTTGACCATTCCATACCGCCGGACCGGCGTCGAAAACCGGGGCGTCGATGATCGGAAAAATGATGAAAAAGCGGGGCCTTTTGCGGCGCGTCACACCCGTCAGCCGGGTGTTCGGTCTGGACAGGGGCCTTCCCATTGATCGATTCTACATTGAATCCTTTCTGGAAAAACACGCCCGGTCCATTCAAGGCTGTGTTCTGGAAATCGGGGAGCCTGTCTATACCTGTAAATTCGGCGGCGGCCGGGTGGCGGCCAGCCATGTTCTGAGCGTGGAGCCCGGAAATCCAGCCGCCACCCTGACCGGCGACCTGGAAACCGGAGAAGGCGTCCCGAAAAAGATGTTTGACTGCGCGGTCCTGACCCAGACCCTGCCCTTTATTTATGATGTGAAGGCCGCCCTCACCCATTGTCACGCCGCCCTTAAACCAGGGGGCGTTTTATTGGCCACTTTCCCCGGGATCAGTCAGATCAGCCGCTACGATATGGATCGATGGTGCGATTACTGGCGTTTCACCGACGCTTCCGCCGCAAAACTGTTCGGCGATGTGTTTGGCGGCGAACAGGTCACGGTCGCCACCCATGGAAACGTCCTGGCGGCCTGCGCCTTTCTGCATGGCCTGGCCTCCGGGGAGCTTAAACCCCGGGAACTGGATCATCATGATCCTGATTATCAGGTGTTGATCGGGGTCAGGGCGGTGAAGAAATGAAACAAGCGATCCATTTCGGAATTGAGCGGGCCAAAAGCGCCGGGCATTGGCTGAAAAGAAAAATGGAGCCAAGGGGGGCCGTTTTGCTCTACCATCGGGTGGCCAACGAGTCCTTTGACCCTCAACTGCTTTGCGTGTCGCCCGGGAATTTTGCCAGCCATCTTGAAAAACTGCGAAAATGGGCCCGTCCTATCCGCCTCAAAGACATGACCGCCGACATAGGGCGCGGCCGCCTGCCCCGAAAGGCGGTGGCCCTCACCTTTGACGACGGCTACGCGGACAACCTCGCCCACGCCAAACCCCTGCTCATGAAATACGACATGCCCGCCACCTTCTTTGTGACAGCGGGATATATCGGCCGGGACCGGGAATTCTGGTGGGACGAGCTGGAAAGGCTCCTTCTGGGGCCAAACACATTGCCCCAAACCCTTTCTTTACGGGTGGGGGGAGAAAATCTCCGATGGGACCTGGGGAAAAGCGCCCGCTATGGGCATGGGGCTTTCCGGCGGCGCCGCGCCTGGCATGTTTTGGAAAAAAAGGATCCGACGCCGCGCCACGCCGCCTATCGCTTCCTTCAGCCTCGTCTTTTACGCCTGCCCGACCCGGATATACAAAAAATTTTGCGGCGTTTGCGGAAAATCGCCCAAACCGGGCCGTCCGCCCGTCCCTCCCACCGCTGCCTGACGGCTGAGGAAACGATTCAGCTGAAAGCCGACGGCGCGTTCGAGGTGGGGTCTCACACCCTTTCGCACCCGTTTTTATCTTCGCTTGAGGACGCCGCCCAGCGGGAGGAAATCCAGGGCGCCAAACTCAGACTGGAGGCGATATTGAATCATCCTGTCTCCAGTTTCTCCTATCCCTACGGCTCGCCCTCCTCCTATACATCCCAGACAGTCTCCCGGGTCAAAGAATCGGGTTTGGCCCGGGCCTGCGCCAACATCCAGGCGCCGGTTTCCCCAGGCGTCGACATCTTCCGTCTTCCACGCATGATCGTGAGGAACTGGGACGGGGATGAATTCGCCGGGCGGCTGAAATCTTTTTTGCGATGAGGATTTTTCACACATGATCCAGACCATTCTCCAGGTGAATCAATGCGACAGCCGGGGCGGCGCGGCCAACATGGCCCTAAGCCTTCATCGCGCCTGCCGTTCGGCGGGGCTTTCCGCGTGGATGGCGGTGGATGAAAAAACATCGGACTCTTCCCATGTCCGGCGCCTTGACCACAATCTTTTCCGCCATCCCCTGACAAAACTATGGCTCAAACTGTTTGGCCGGCTGGAAAAATCCCATCCGGAATGGAAGCACCAATGGCCGTTTCTGCATCCCCTCTACTGGCTGGCCCAGCCCCGGGGCCTGCATGTCCGGCTCGCGGGATGCGACGAATACGATTTTCCCGCCACATGGAGAGCGCTTGATCTCCCCCCTTCCCGTCCCGACATCCTGCATCTTCACAACCTGCACGGCCGATACTTTGATCTTCGGGCGCTGCCGTTTCTGAGCCGCCAGGTCCCGGTGGCGATCACCCTGCACGACATGTGGCTCCTCACAGGCGGCTGCGCCCATTCAATGGACTGCCGAAGATGGGAAAGCGGATGCGGCCACTGCCCGTATTTAAGCGTCTCTCCCCATTTCCCGTCGGATGGAACGGCATACAACCGCCGGATCAAACGGCTCATCTATCAAAAAAGCCGCCTCCATGTGGCCGCTCCCTCCCGCTGGCTCATGGAAAAGGCAAAAAAATCCATCCTGGCGAAATCCATCGCCACATCCCGGGTCATTCCCAACGGCGTGGATCAAGACATATTCCGTCCGGGGCCTCAAAAAGAGGCCCGGCAGGCGCTTGGCGTGCCGACGGACGCCGTCCTTTTGATCGCCGCGGCCGAAGACATCCGGCGAAATCCCTTCAAGGATTACGCCGCCATTCGCGCCGCCCTTGAAGATGTGGCCCGCCGGGCGCCTGAAAAATCCATCCTCTTCGCGGCCATCGGGCAGGAGGCGGAGCCGGAGCAAATGGGCGGGGTCCATATCCGTTTCATCCCCTTTGAAAGAGATCCCCGCATCATGGCCCGCTGGTATCAGAGCGCCGATATCTGTCTGCACGCCGCCAAAGCCGACACCTTCCCCACCGTGATCCTGGAATCTTTGAGCTGCGGGACCCCCGTCATCGCCACCCGGGTCGGCGGCGTCCCGGAGCAAATTAAGGACGGCCGAGACGGCTTTCTGGTTCCCAAAGGCGACGGCGCCGCCATGGCCCGGCGCGTCCTGGAGCTGATCCATTCAAAATCATTGCGCCGGGACATGGGCCGAAACGCCCGGGAAAGAGCCAAAGGCGAATTTTCCACGAAACGAATGACAGACGACTACCTGGCGTGGTATGAAGAGATTGGGTCAAATCGGAACAAAGGCGACGAATCCAAACATGTCCCAAAAAAATAAAAAATTCGGCGCGGCTCGCTGGGCCTGTGAATTTCTTAAACAAAATTATGCTTTTTTCCTGGGCCGCTTCAGAAAAAAAAGGGTCGAAGGAAAAAAACTTTTGTGGTTCGAGCCCAGGCTCGGGACGCTAAGACAGCATGCCCCCCGGGAAATGCCTCTCCATCCACGGCCCGTCCACCAAAACCGTGAATCCGCAAAATCTCCCCGGTTTTCCATTGTGACACCGTCGTTCAACCAGGCGGCGTTCATCGCCCGGACCATTGACTCCGTTTTGGATCAAAACTGTCCCAACCTGGAATACCGGGTCCAGGACGGGGGATCAAATGACGGAACGGTGGAAATTTTAAAAAAATATGACGGCCGGTCCTTTTCCCGGGAATCAAAAAAAGACCGGGGGCAGGCCCACGCCATCAACCGGGCCTTTAAAAGATCAACCGGGGACATCATGGCCTGGATCAACTCGGACGACATCCTGCTGCCGGGCGCCCTGGGCGCGGTGGCGGATTATTTTCGCAGGCATCCCCGCGTGGACGTTCTTTACGGGCACCGGATCATCATCGATGAGAAAGACCGCCGGATCGGGCGCTGGATATTGCCGCCCCATGACGACGACATTCTTTCCTGGGCCGATTATGTGCCCCAGGAAACCCTTTTCTGGCGAAGACGCGCATGGGAAAAAGCCGGCGGATATGTGGATGAGGGCTTTGATTTCGCCCTGGACTGGGACCTTTTGCTGAGATTCCGGGAAACCGGGGCGAAATTCGCCCGGATCAACCGCTTCATCGGCGCCTTTCGGGTTCACGACAGCCAGAAAACATCCGCCGCCATCGACACCCGGGGAAAAGTGGAGATGGACCGGCTGAGAAGACGTCTGAGCGGCCGCCATGTGTCCGATGAGGAAATATACGCCCATTGTTTGGGATACTTGCTCAAGCATGTCGTGTATGATATGCTGTTTCGGATGCGTATGCTTGACATACCCTCATAAAAAAAACGGAGGAAAACGAAAAAAATGGCGGCGCCCCTTGTCACTGTGGTCATCCCTTCCCTGGACCAGGGCGTGTTTCTGGAAGCGGCGCTTGAGTCCGTCTGGACCCAGGACGCGCCGGTGGAAATCATCGTGATGGACGGCGGGTCCCGGGACGCCTCTCCGGATATCATCCGGAAATGGGAATCCCGGCTCCTTTTTTCGAAAAGCGCCCCGGACCGGGGCCAGTCGGCCGCCATCAACGAGGGCATGAAAAAGGGCTCCGCCCCGTATGTGTGCTGGCTGAACTCGGACGACACGCTTTTGCCCCGGGGCCTCTCCAGACTCGCCCGCGCCCTTGACTCCTCCCCCCGATCCCCCGCGGCTTACGGGAAATGCCGGACCGTCAACGCGCGGGGAAAAACCATCATGCCCTATATCACCGCGCCCTTTTCACCCTGGCTCCTGGCCCGCTACTGTTTCATCGCCCAGCCCGCCTCCCTGATCCGGAGAAGCGCCTGGGAAGGGGTGGGAGGCCTTGACGAGAGCCTTCACATGGCCATGGATTACGACCTTTGGTGGCGGCTGTTTAAAACGTTCGGCGCGTTTCGGTATGTCCGGAAATATGTGGCCGCCACCCGGGCGCATTCGGCGACCAAGACCGTGTTAAACCGGCATGAGCATTACCGGGAAGCCATCCGGACGGTATTGACCCACACGGGAAAAATCCCCCTGAAGTGGCGCCTCTCCCAGCCATTCATGCGCGATTTGAGAGACGCCTGGAACAAGGCCCGGCTTAAAAAAACGAAACCATGAAAAAAGACAGCCGAATATACGTGGCCGGGCACAAGGGTCTGGTGGGAAGCGCCATTTTAAGAAAACTCAAGGAAAGGGGCCACTCCCGCCTCCTGTTCGCCGACTCAAAGGAGCTGGACCTCATGAGCTTTGAGCAGACCGAGCGTTTTTTCAGGCAAACCCGTCCGGAGTATGTGTTCCTGGCCGCCGCCAAGGTGGGGGGGATTCTCTCCAACCACACGGAGCGCGCTGATTTTATATACGAAAACCTCCAGGTCCAGAACAATGTCATCAGCCGCTGCCATGTCCACGGGGTTAAAAAACTTCTCTTTCCGGCAAGCTCCTGCGTCTATCCCAAAGATTGCCCCCAGCCCATCCGGGAGGATGATCTCATGACCGGCCCCCTGGAATACACCAACGAGCCCTACGCGGTGGCCAAAATCGCCGGTCTGAAGATGTGCGAATCCTACAACCTTCAATACGGCGCCGATTTCATCACGGTCATGCCCACGAACCTGTTCGGAATCCATGACACCTACGATCTTGAAAAATCCCATGTTCTTCCGGCCCTGCTCCGAAAGACCCACCTGGCCCGATGCCTGGAGGAAGACCGCTGGGAGGCGTTGAGAGCGGACCTTGACAAACGCCCCATTAAGGGCGTTTCAGGGAAAAGCCCCCGGGCCGACATCCTGAGCGTTTTGGAAAAATTCGGCGTCCGGCGCCCGGGAAAGGCCGCGTCCATCACCCTGTGGGGAACCGGAAAGCCCTTCAGGGAATTCATGCTCTCCGACGATCTGGCCGACGCGTGCCTGCACATCATGAATCATGTGGATTTCCATGACATCGTCAGGGCCTTTTCCCGGACCGACGCCTCCGGAGACATCCATGAGGTGAAAAATCCGCACATCAACATCGGAACCGGGAAAGATATTTCCATTTTTGACCTGGCCCATATGATCAAAAAAATCGTCGGGCTCAGGGGAGAAATCCGGTGGGACCCCTCTTATCCCGACGGCATGCCCCGGAAAAGGCTGGACATCTCCAGGCTTAAAAAACTGGGCTGGACCCCGTCCACAAATCTTGAAAAAGACATCCGGGCTGTTTACGGACATTACGCAAGTCCGGCCCCGGCCCTTTAAAGATCATAATTTTCAATGTCTTCGGCCCAGGCCTCAAAGCCCTTTTCCAGAAGAAACCGGGAGATCATCCGGGCGGTGAGATCCGCCGTGTCCACCCGGTAATGGCCCTTTTCGTTTCTTCCCACGATTTTTTTGGCGTTTCCCACGATGTTCTGGAGGGATTTCGCCGTAATTTCAAGGTTCGCGCTGATCATAACCGTGTCTTGTGTCGAATTTTCCATGTTCCCTTTCTTTGATGAATATGATTGACAAAACCGGCTGAAAAAAATACAACCCCGCCATGAATCGTGATTTTAAATCATCCCGGCTTTTTCTTTGTCTTGTGAGGCGCCCGTTCATGGTCGCGGCCATGACCGCCGGCTTTGTCATTGAGGCGGTGGTCCTGTTCCCCTTCTTTGTGATCTGCCTGGCCGACGGCCTTTTTAAAAAAAACCGGGTCCGCAAAAAGCGGCCGGGAAAACGGCGCGGCTGAGGCGCCCTTTTTTTATCCCCCGGGTTTTCATCCCCGGGGATGGTGGCGCCGGTGGATTTCTTTGAGCCGGTCCCGGGCCACATGGGTGTAAATCTGGGTGGTGGAGATGTCCACATGCCCGAGCATGGCCTGGACCGCCCTCAAATCGGCCCCCCCGTCCAGAAGATGGGTGGCGAAGGAATGCCTCAGGGTGTGGGGGGACGCCTCTTTGCTGATCCCGGCTTTCCGGGCGCGTTTTTTAAACATCTTCCAAAAACCCTGCCGGGTCATGGGCCGTCCCCGCCGGGCCGGGAACAGGCAGCGGCTCTGGACGTTTTTCAAAAGCCCGGGCCTTCCCTCCTCCATGTAGGCCATAATCTTTTCTTTTGCGGCCAGGCCGATGGGCACGATTCTTTCCCGGGACCCTTTTCCCATGACCCTCACAAAGCCCGCCTCCAGATTGACATGATGAACGTCCAGATTCACCAGCTCGGAAACCCTGAGCCCGGCGGCGTAAAGGAGATGGAGCATGGCCGAGTTCCTCATCTCGGCGCAAGACGGGGAGCCGCCCGCGTTCAGAAGGGCCAGGACCTCCTTTCGGGACAGGGAATGGGGAAGCTTCAAACCGGCCCTGGGCAGATCAATCATGCGGGAGGGGTCTTTTTCAAGTATTTTTTCCCGGGTTAAAAAACGGTAAAACCCCCGGATGGCCACCAGGCTCCTGGCCCGGGACCGGGCCGTGAGCCCGCTCTTTTTCAGATCGATCAAACGGCGCAGAATCAGGGGCGCGTCCTGTTCGGAGAGACGCTCAACCCCGTTTCGCTCCAAAAAATCCAGGTACCCGGAAATATCCGAGGCGTAAGCGGCCAGGGTGTTGGAAGACAGGCCCTTTTCCGCCATCAAATGGCCCAGGTGGCGGTCCAAAAGCGCGTCCATCAAAGGCGCGGCCGCCATGTTTTAACACGCCTCCACTTCAAGCCTGTTCAGCTCTTCGACGCCGTCTTCGGTGACCCGCGCCATGTTTTCAATCCGAACCCCGCCCCGGCCGGGGATATAAATGCCCGGCTCCACGGTGAACACCATGCCCGGCTCTAAAATCACATCTTT
The DNA here is from genome assembly GCA_900659855.1 of Candidatus Desulfarcum epimagneticum. Classification (NCBI taxonomy): domain Bacteria; kingdom Pseudomonadati; phylum Thermodesulfobacteriota; class Desulfobacteria; order Desulfobacterales; family Desulfobacteraceae; genus Candidatus Desulfarcum; species Candidatus Desulfarcum epimagneticum. Next base: position 94,952 of record CAACVI010000051.1, on the reverse strand, counting down.
TAAGGGGCTGATCCGGGGCTCCTCATGAACGGCGAGACCCACCCCGTGGCCCAGGCCGTGACCGAACCGGCCCTTGAATTCGGAGTCCTCGATGAAACCCCGGGCCGCGGCGTCCACCTCCCGGCCGCTGACGCCGGGGCGTATGGCGGACACGGCCCGCCGCTGGGCCTCATACACGGTCCGATAAACCCGTTTGAACAGATCGTCGGCGCCGGACATGAAAACCGTCCGGGAAATGTCGCTGCAATACCCGTCCACCCGGGCGCCCCAGTCGAAAAGCAGGGGCCGGCCTTTTCCGATTTTTTCCCGGCCGGGAATGGCGTGGGGCAGAGCGCTGTTCGCCCCGGCGGCCGCGATCACGGGAAAAGACAGGGAGTCCGCGCCGCTTTCCCGCATGGCCTTTTCCATGAGCCAGGCCGCCTCCTGTTCCGAAGTCCCGGGGGAAAGAAGCGCCCGGGTTTTTGGAAAGGCGGCCTCGGCGCAGGCCAGGGATTTTTTGATCTTTTCAATCTCATCTTCGGATTTGATCACGCGAAGGGACTCCGCCATGCCCTCCATGGGAATCATCCGGGCCGAAACCCGCGCCTCCTCCAGTTTTTTTTCCAGCTCGCTTAAAAGAAAAACCGACATTCGGACGCTTTCAAACCCCAGGCGCCCCGCGCCCAGTTTTTTGACGATCTCCGGAAACTCCCGGGCCAGGCCCTTTGGATATTCCAGGACCTCGAAAAGAGGCGCCTCGTTTTCCGCCTGGAGGCCGTATCGGGAATCGGTGGCCAGAAGCAGCCGGTCCGGGGTGATGAACAAAACCCCGGCCGTTTCGTCAAACTGCCCGTCCTCGCCGGTGAAGCCGCTTAAATATCTCCGGTTTTCCTCCACGGAGACCATGAGGCCGTCCAGACCCTTTTTCGCTATTTTTTCGCGGATGCTCTCAATCCGTTTTTCAATCATGATAAACCCGTAAAAAATTATGGGACAGCGTCGTAGATCGGATTTTTACGATGCTGTCAGTCATGGGGTTCGCTCCATCTTTGCGACACACTCAATATGCCACGTATGCGGAAACATATCCACCGGCCGGGCCTCCAGAACCCGGTATGTCTCCTTCATCATCTCCACATCCCGGGCCATGGCGGCCGGATTGCACGACACATACACGATTTTGGGCGGCGCCATCTCTAAAACGCGCCTCACCACGTTTTTATGCATCCCGGCCCTGGGGGGATCGATCACCATGACGTCCGGCCGAATCTCAACGCCGGGAAGAACGTCTTTCATATCGCCGGCGATGAACTCGCAGTTGTCGATGCCGTTTAACCGGACGTTGGATTCGGCGTCCCGGACGGCGGCCTCGGATATTTCCACCCCCAGGACCTTTTTGGCCGACCGGGCCAGCCACGCGCTGATGGTCCCGGCGCCGCAGTAAAGGTCCAGAACCGTCTCATCCCCGGACAGGGCGGCGTATTCCTCAATCTTTTGGTAAAGCGCCTGGGCCTGGAGGGTGTTGGTCTGAAAAAAGGAATTGGCGGAAATATCAAACTCCAGGTCCCCGATCCGGTCCCGGATGGTTTTTTCCCCGGCCAGGTGAATCTCGCGCTCTCCCACCGCGATCCCGGCTTTTCCGGAGTTGATGTTGCCCAGCGCCGAGACCACATTCGGATATTTTTCCATCAGGGACCGGGCCAGGGGCAAAATCTCGTCCCGCTCGTCCCGGGACGACACCAGGTTCACCATCCACTGGTCATAAAACGAGGAATGCCGGAGCATGACAAAACGCCAGAACCCCTCATGGCTTCTCAGTCCGTAAACCGGGAGCCGGGAGTTTTTGATAAAACGTCTGACATCCTCCAGAATGTCGTCCCCCGGCTCGGGCTGGAGCAGGCAGGTTTGGGTGTCCAGAACCTTGTAAAAAGTCCCCGGGACATGAAGGCCCAGGGCGAATCCCCTGTCCGCGTCCTCTTTTTCCATCTCGGAGGGCAGAAGCCAGCGCCGGTCCGAGCAGGAAAACTCCATCTTGTTCCGGTACCCGAACACGCGCTTGGAGGGGATCGTGGGAAGGACCCGGCCTTTTTCAATCAGCCCCGGGCGCTCCAGGGCGTCTTCGACATGGCGGCGTTTGTATTCCAGCTGCGCCTCATAATCCAGAAACTGCCACTTGCATCCCCCGCAAAGGCCGCTGTAAGGGCACGGAGGCTCCACCCGCAGAGGCGACGGAGAGACCACTTCCAGAAGCCGGGCCTCGGCGTAATTCTTCTTGCGTTTGGTCACCACCACGTCCGCCACGTCGTCCACCACGCCCTGGTCCACAAACACCACGAAGTCGTCCACCCGGGCGATGCCCCGGCCCCCGAAGGCCATTTTTGAAATTTCCACGCGAAGCCGCTCGCCTTTTTTGACCGCCATGCCTCTCCATTCCGATTATGCGTCAGACGGCGCCGTAATATACGTCGTCTTTTTTCAAATCGCCGTTTTTTTTGTTGTGTCAATGCCCATGGGTCTGGTATTCAAACGCCATGACGGCGTCAAAAATCGCAGAAAAACGGCCCCATGTCAATGGGAATCCAACCGGCCCATCCATTGGGAAAAACAAAAAAAGGCCCGTTCGCGTCCTGCATATCGGCAAATATTTCCCGCCCTCGCCCGGCGGGATTGAAAATTTCACCGCCGATCTCATCCCGGCCCTGGCCGAACTGGGAGTGGAAAGCCGCGCCATCGTCCATGACGATCCCCGTTTTCCAAAACCTCCCAACGCCGGGGGCTTTTCCCCGGAGCGGGTTCCATGCCTGGGGACGTTTTTTTTCGCGCCGGTCTCCCCCGGCTTTCCCCGGGCCATTTCGCGCGCCATCAATGATTTTCGCCCGGACCTGATTTATTTCCACATGCCCAATGTCTCGGCCTTCTGGGCGCTTTTTTTGCCCCGGGCGCGAAAAATCCCCTGGGTTCTGGACTGGCACTCGGACGTGGCCCCTTCGAAAATCGACTGGCGGCCGGCCGCCGCCTACCCGGCCTATTTCCCCTTTGAGCGGGCCATGCTGGCCAAAGCCCGGGCCGTGATCATTCACTCCAAACCCTGCCTGGATCACAGCCGCCCTTTGAAAAAATGGCGGCGCAAATGCCGGGTCATTCCCCTTGGCATCGACCCGGCGCGGCTGGCGCCCGGCGCCCATTCAAAAAACCCCAAAATCAGGATATGGACGGAAAAAGACCCCTCGTTTCGCGTCCTGGCGGTGGGCCGGCTGTCCTATTACAAGGGCCACGACACGCTCATCCGCGCCGCGGCGAATTTAAAGGGGGTGTCCCTTGTCATCGCCGGGGACGGGGAGAGATTCGCCGCGCTTGCGGACCTGATCCGCCGAATGGGTCCCGGGGACCGGGCGATTCTGGCCGGCCGCGTCACCAACGCCGAACTGGCCCGTCTGATGGACGCCTGCCACTGCCTGTGCCTGCCCTCCCTGGAGCGGACCGAGGCCTTCGGCGTCACCCTTCTGGAGGCCATGTCCCGGTCAAAACCGGTCATCGCCTCGGACATCCAGGGATCGGGAATCGGGTTCGTGGTGAGACACAAGGAAACCGGCCTTTTGACCCGGCCCGGGGACGAGACGGAACTGGCCGGCGCCATCCGCCTGATGCGGGACCGCCCGGAAATGGCGCGACAAATGGGCGAGGCCGGCAAAAAACGATTCGACGCCCATTTTCATATCCGCGCCGCGGCGCGAAAAATCGCCTCGGTTTTTGAGACGATTGTGTCATAGATGCGCCGACAAACAGCGCTGCCCCGGCAAATGGCACGTCCGGTAGAGACGCACGGCGCGCGTCTCCGCAACATCGGCAGACCAAAACCAGGCAAATGAAACAAAATCGGCCATTTAAATTCCATTAAAAACCCATTCGCCCCAGGCGTCGGCATTTGCGACGCCGCTGAGACGCACGCCGTGCGTCTCTACTGGACGGGGCATAAACGAAACAGGCCGAAAACAATCCTTATTTCCATTGACATCACGCCGTTTGCGGTATATATTTTGGCATATACCAAAGTCAAACGGAGGTTTGCCATGCAAACAGCGAAAATATTCCTCAATGGCCGCAGTCAGGCCGTCAGGCTGCCCAAAGATTTCAGGTTTTCCGGAAACGATGTGTTCATCAAAAAAATCGGGAAAATGGTGGCGCTCCTGCCCAAAGACGACCCATGGTCGCCGTTGGTCCGCAGCCTGGATCATTTTACCGATGATTTCATGGATGATCGAAACCAGCCGGATCAGACCCCCCGGGACACACTGTTCAAATGAAATTCATGCTCGACACAAACATTTGCATTTATATCATCAAGCAAAAACCGCCCCATGTGATAGACATTTTTAAACAGACCGAAATTTCACAGATCGGCGTGTCGTCGATCACATTGAGCGAACTGACATACGGCGTTTCAAAAAGTTCAAAACCGGGGCAGAACCAGGTGGCCCTGGCCCAATTTATGGCGCCGCTTAAAATTCTTCCCTATGACGATGACGCCGCTCAATGCTACGGGGATATCAGAACCCATTTAGAAAAAAAGGGGGCTCCCATCGGCCCGCTGGATATGCTCATCGCCGCCCATGCCCTTTCCGTCCCCTGCGCCCTGGTCACAAACAATGAAAAAGAATTTATTCGCATACCGAATTTAAAAATTGAAAATTGGGTAAGGCAGCCGTTATGAGAGACGCGCGCCGCGCGTCTCCACAACATCGGCAGGCCAAAAACCAGGCGAATAAAACGAAACCGGGGAAATCCAATGAAACCGGCGAGGGCCGGCAGGCCCCCTCACCGCTTCAAATAGGGTCCGAAGCCGAAAAACCGTTTTAAATCCGCCGTCAGAAGATAAAGCGAGGGGATCATGGCCAGGGTGATGAAGGTGGCGAAGAGAATGCCGAAGCCCAGGGAGATGGCCATGGGGATCAGGAAGCGGGCCTGGCGGGAGGTTTCGAATATCATGGGCGCGAGCCCCCCGGAGGTGGTCAGCGTGGTGAGAAGGATGGGCCTGAAACGCTGGATTCCCGCCTCAATCACGGCCTCTTTGGGGGTTTTTCCCTTTCTCACCCGCTGGTTGGCGAAATCCACGAACACCAGGGAGTCGTTGATCACCACGCCGGCCAGGGCCACAATGCCGAACAGACTGATCACCGAAAGGCTGTATCCCATGATGATATGGCCCAAAACAGCCCCGATCATGCCGAAGGGGATGCAAAACATGATGATCACAGGCTGGAGATAGCTTTTAAGCGGGACGGCCAAAAGGGCGTACACCAGGATAAGCGCCATGGCCAGCCCGGTCATCAGGCTGGAAACGCTTTCCCGGGTCTCGGCCTGGCGGCCTTTGAAGCTGTGGGAAAGGCCGGGAAAACGCTTCTTTAAATCCGGCAGAACGTCTTTTTCCAGGGCCTTTTTCAGGGTGTCGGCCTGGGACCGGGGCCGCACGTTGGCCGTCACTGAAATCACCCGGCGGCCGTCGGTCCGGTTGATGGACGTGTAGGCCCGGCCGGGGATGATTTCCACGGCGTTTCGCAAAGGAATCTCTCCACGGGGCGCCAGAAGGGTCAGGTCATCCAGGGTGGACTCGGAGGCCCGCTCGGATTCGGGAAGACGGACCCGGACCGTCAGCTCGTTTCGGCCCCGCTGATTTTTGACGGCCTCAATGCCGTAAAAGGCCCCCCGGAGTTGGGCCGCCACCTCACGGGAGGTGAGCCCCATGCGCTCGCCGGCCGGCATCAAACGGATGTCGCGCTGGCGTTTCCCCCTGGCCGATCCGTCATCGATGTCCTGGGCCATGGGATACTCCTCGATCTTTTCAGCCAGCGCCGCCCCGGCCCTTTCCAGGATATCTTTGTTCCGGTGGCTGAGCTGAATGGAAAGCCCCCGTCCGGAGCCGGGCCCGCCCCGGTCCGATTCAAAAGCCAAAGATTCCAGGCCGGGAATCTTTCCCGCCCGCTCGCGCCACAGCGTCGTGACCCGCCCGGTGCTCACCGGCCGGATATCGGGATCGGTGAGGTAAAACCGGACCGTGATCCGGTTGCCGCTCACCCGGGAAAACACGCCCTTGACCAGCTTTTCCCCGCCGTTTTCCCGGCCCACCTCCCGGGCGGCCTGAACCAGCCGCCCCTCCGCGGCCATGAGTTGGGACGCGGGGGAGCCGTAGGGAAGAACGGCCTCGCAGTAGGCGTAGTCCGACTCAACCTTGGGAAACATCTCCATGCCCAGGCGGCCCGAGGACAAATAGCCCGCCGTGGCCATGAGCATGGCCACACCCAGGGCGATGACGGAATATCGATGGCTTAACACCCATGTCAGAAACCGGGCGTAGGGGCCCCGGACAAACGCCTCAAACACGGCGCTGAATTTTCTTTGCCACCTCGCCGGGAAATTGAGCCGTCCCGGCTCTTTTTTCCGGCCGTGGGACAGGTGGGACGGCAAAACAAAAAGGCTTTCCACCAGGGAAATGGCGAACACGCTGATCACCACCATGGGAATGTATCGGAAAATCTTGCCCATGACGCCGGGCACAAAAAACATGGGCAGAAAGGCCGCCATGTTGGTGAGCACACTGAACACCACCGGCAGCGCCACCCCCCGGGCGCCTTTCACCGCCGCTTGAAAAAAGGACAGGCCCCGGCGCCTGAAATGGTAAATGTTTTCCCCCACCACCACGGCGTCGTCCACCACGATTCCCAAAGTGACGATAAAGGCGAACATGGTGACCATGTTGATGGAGATGGACAGGTTTCCCATGATGAGAAACGCGCCCAGAAAAGAGATGGGGATGCCCATGCTGACCCAGAAAGCCAGTCCCGGCTCCAGAAAAAGGGCCAGAAGGATGAACACGAGAATAAGCCCCAGGCCGGCGTTTTTGAGCAAAAGCTCGGCGCGCTGCTCAAAAATAAGGGACAGGTCCCGGACCACCTCCAGATGAAGCCCCGGGGGCAGCTCGGCCTTGAGTCTTTCCATGACGGCCCGGGCGCCCGCCGCCACACGGGCCGGGGTCTGGTCCCCCACCCGGTACACCTCGATGAGGACGGCCTTTTCGCCGTTGTAAAACGCCCAGGAATCCGTGTCCTCAAAGCCCTCGGACACCGCGGCCACATCTCCCAGGAAAATCCGCGCCCCGCTTTCCTGGGTCAGAAGGGGCAGCCGGGCGTACTCGGCGGCGTAGTCCCTTCGGTCGTCGACCCGGACCAGCAGGTCCCCGCTTTCCGTCTTGAGCGCCCCCCCGCCCATCTCCACGGAGGCCGAGCGGATGGCCGAGGCGATGTCGCCCAGGGTCAGGCCGTGCATGCGAAGCCGATCCGTGGGGGCCTCCACATGAATCTCATGGTCCCGGACCCCGGAAAGCTCCGCCCGGGTGATGTCGGGATGCGAAAGAAACTCGTCCCGGGCCTGCTCCCCGGCCTCCCGCAGGACCGCCTCGCCCACGGAGCCGAAAAGGGCGATGGTGATGACGTCCCGGTCCCTTGAGGCGATGGACACATTGGGGTCCAGGGCCTCGTCCGGAAAGGTGTCGATTCTGTCCACCTGGTTTTTGATTTCCAGCCACAGCGTGTCCACATCGGCGCCCTTGACCGCCTCCACGCTCACAAAACCCAAGCCTTCAGAGGAGGTGGACACCATCTCATCCACGCCCTCAATGTCCCGAATGGCCTCCTCAATGGCCAGGACCACCCCGTTCTCCACCTCCCCGGGGCTCGCGCCGGGGTAGGCCACGGAAATATTGACCATGTCCAGGTTGAAGTCGGGAAACACCTCCTGCTTCACCCTCATGCCGATCAGAAGCCCGCCCACGACAAGAAGAATCATCAGAAGGTTGGCCGCCACCGGATTGGCCGTCATCCAGGAAATGGGTCCTTTGGGTTTTTCATGGGAAATCCCGTCGCTCATGGGGCGTTTTCCTCTTTTGTCTTTTTCCCCTCCATGAGGACCAGGGGCATCCCCTCCACCGGCAGGGAAATATCCGAGACAATGACCTTTTCGCCTTCCTCAAGGCCGCTTTCCACCAGAACCAGTCCGTCCTGTTTCCAGGCCAGGTCCGCCTTCACGATCCGAAGCCTGCCGTCGTCATACAGCCACACGGCGTCCCCATCCCGCAGGGCTTTCCGGGGAAGGGGAATGGCGGAGCGGATGGTTTTTCCCGAAAACGCCACCTCCACATAATCGTTGATCATCAAAGGCCGGGACGGGCGTCCCGCCTTTTTCTTCCCGGCGGCCGGTCCCAGGGGGTCGGCCACCCGGACGATCACGGTGGCCAGCCGGGTTTTTTCCTCCAGGCGTCCGGCCAGGCGGATGGCCCTTCCCTCCCACACGCCGTCGCCCGTCTGAGAGCGGACCAGGGCCCGGGAGCCTTTCCGGGGGTGAATATTGAGCATATGGAGGCGGTCAAGGGGGACCGAGACCTCCACCCAGTAATCATCGGCGCCGGCCAGGGTGGCGATGGGGTCCTGGGAGCCGGCCACGGAGCCCGGCTCCACGTGACGCTCAAGGGTCAGGGCGTTGAAGGGGGCCCGGATGGAGGTCCGTTTGAGATTCAGCCCGGCTTTGGCCAGATCCGCCTCGGCCGACGCCACGACGGCCCGGGCCTTTTTGAGCTGGGGCTCTCTTAAAATCAAATCGGTTTCGACGATTTCGGCCGCGCCTGTCTCAGACAGAATTTTAAGCTCTTCTTCGGCCACGCGACGGCTTCCCTGTTCGATCATCAAGTCGGCCCGGGCCCTTTCCAGGGCGCTTTGGGCCTTTTTGAGATCGGCCCGGTAATCGGCGGGGTCTATGGAGGCGATCTCCTCGCCCTTTTGAAAACGGCCCCCGGGGACCAGACGGGGAGAGACGCGCCTCACCTCCCCGGACACCCGGGACCTGAGAATAACGGTTCGGGCGGGTTTGGCCACCCCCAGGGCGGAAACCCTCGCCCGGACGTCCCCGCGCATGGCCGTGATCGCCTCCACCGCCGCGACGCGGGGCGTGGGAGGCTTTCGTTTGATTTCCGGCGCCGAATGCTTAAAATAAAACCAGCCGGCCGCGCCCGCCGCGATCAGCACAGCCGGGACCAAAATTTTCGCCAGGATTCCGCCAGTGTTTTTTTCTTTTGCCGCGCTCATTTTTTCCCATTCCCCTGTTCATCGGACTCGGCGCCCCATTGGGCCGGCTCCCGGGTCCAGTTTCCCCCCAGCGCCCGAAACACACCCACCCGCGCCTTGGCCAGGGCCGCCTTTTCGGTCTCAACCAGTCTTTCAAGACTCCAGAAGGAGGTCAGGGCTCCTGAGTATGACAAATAGTCCCCGGCCCCGTTTCGATACAGCAAAAACGCCTCTTTCATGGTTTCCCCGGCGGCTTTGAGGCGCTGTTTTAAAAGCCCCGCGTAAACCCTGCGCCGCTCCTCTTCGGCCATGGCGTCCTCGACCTCTTTCACGGCCTCGGCCACGGTCCGGGCGTAGGCGGTCAGACGCTCCCGGGCCACGGCCCGGGCCCGGTCCGCCTCGGCGCCCCTGCGGCCCCCGTCAAAAAGAGGCCCGGTCAGACCGGCGGCCAGATTCAAAAGCCAGTTGTCAAACAAAAGGCCGGTCTCGGCGGCGGCAAAACTTGAGCGTCCGGAAAGGGACAGGGATGGAAGCAGGTCGGCCCGGGCCGCTGAAACCTCCCAATCCGCCGATTGAAGGCGCAAAGAGGCGGCCCGGACATCGGGCCGTCCGGCCAGAAGATCCGCCGGAACCCCCGCCGGGGGCATGGGCGGCGGCTCGGGAATGTCGAATTCGGCGATTTCCAGATGACTGGGAGAGGCCATTCCCAAAAGAAAGGCCAGGGCCGTCATCAGGCGTCTTTCGGAAAGACGAAGAATCGGGGCCTCGGAGCGGATGGCGGCCAGGGCCTCTTTCTGGCCCGACACCTCGATGGCCCGGGCCCGGCCGTTTAAAAAACGGACCTTTTGCGCTTCAAGCAGGCTTTGGGCGTTTTGAATCTGTTTTTGGAGCGTGGCCATCTCCCGGCGAACGGCGATGAGATCGATCCAGGTCTCCACTGTCCGGGCGGCCGCCGTCATGGCCGCCGCCTCCATATCCTCACGGGCCGCCGCCGCGCCGGCGGCCCCGGCCCGGCGCATGGACCGGACCCGGCCCCAGAGATCAATCTCGTAGGAGGCCGCCATTCCCAGGCTCCATGACTCCTGTTCGGAAATCTTCGCGGGCGCCCGCGAAGAGGCCCGGACCCGGTTTTTGGAAGTCCCGGCGCCGGCCTCCCCGGTCAAAACGGGCATGGCCCCGGCGTTTATTTTCCGGGCCGACGCCTGGGCCTGGGCCAGTCTGGCCCGGGCCGTCTCAATGTCGAAGTTGCCGGACAGCGCCCGGGACACCAGGCGGTTTAACTCCTCGCTTCCAAAGGCGCGCCACCACTCCCCCCCGAACGAATCCCCGTCCCCGGCGGCCCGGGTCCGGACGGAATAGCGCTCCGGCATGTCCAGGGGCGCGCCGGGGCGCTTTTCCGGGGCGAAAATCACGCATCCTGAACACAAAAAAAAGAAAAGGGCGGCCGCCGCCGCGTGTCTCCACATATGTCCGGTCCGTCTCATGGGTTTTTTCAAAAATCCTTTGGGGTCAAAAGAGCAAGCGCCCTGGGGACATGCGCCTGAATATTCTCAAGCGCCTTTCCCCCGGACATGTCCAGAAGAATCAGGGCCGCCAGAACATTCAGACCGGTTTTTTTCGCAATGTCCACGGACTCAATCATGGTCTTGCCTGTGACGGCGAAATCATCCAGCATGACCACCGGGTCCCCGGGCTCCGCGTTTCCCTCCACCTGGCCTTTGATCCCGTGGTCTTTGGCCTTTTTCCGAATCACAAAGGCATGGATGGGATCGTCTTTCAGGCGCGAGGCGAAGGCCGCCGCGATGGCCACGGGATCGGCCCCGGTGGTCATGCCGCCCATGGCCGCGGGCTTAAGCCCCATCCGGCGAATGGTCTCATACACCGCCGCGCCGATCAGAAGCTGACCGTCGGGATGGTAGGTGACGCGCTTCATATTGAACGGAAGCGCAAAAGCCCCGTCCGGTCCGGCCAGGCCCTTTCGTTTAAACAGTTCCGCCAGTTTTTCCAGGGAACGGGCCGCCGGCCGCTCCTGGAATTTTTCCATGTCCTTTGGCGCCATTTTTTCTGATCCCCCCTTGTTTTTCTTTCGCTTCCCTACCACATTTCCCCTGTCTTGGCCACCCTATTGTTTTTTTAACTCCCCGCAGTCTCTATTATCTCAAGAACCCGGTCCAGGGCGCCCTGGTTCTGATCAAAAACCTCCCGCGCTTTTTTTCCGGCGGCCCGGGCTTTTTTTTCATCCGCCAGAAGGCCGGACACGATTTCATAAACCTCCCGGGCGTCGGCCGCGGCAAAGGCCCCCCCGCTCTCCAGAAGTTTCCGGGAAATTTCCGCGAAATCGCTCATGTCCGGGCCAAACACCGCGGGTTTTCCAAAGGCCGCCGGCTCAAGGGGATTGTGCCCGCCGCGCCTGGCCAGGCTTCCGCCGATGAAGGCCGCGTCGCCCGCCGCGTAAAGACGGCGCAAAACCCCGATTTGATCCACCACCACCGCGTCGCGCTTTTCGGCGCCCGGATCTTCGGACAGCGGCCCGGCGCGAAATCCCCCGGCCCTGAGAAGGCGGACCAGGGACCCGGCCCGGGACGGGTCCCGGGGGGCCGCGATCATAAACAGATCCGGATGGTCGCCCCTGAGCCGTTTGAACACATCCGCCAGCGCGGCCTCCTCGGGCCTGTGAACGCTTCCGGCCACAAACACCTTTCGCCCCGGCGAAAGCCCCAGCCGGGCCTTTTCGTCCCCGGCCCCGGCCATAGCCCCGGAATCAGCGTCCTGGTGAAACTTCAGATTCCCGGCCACCCGGATCCGGTCCGGGTCCACGCCCAGGGCCGTGAAACGCCGGGCGTCCTCCCGGGTCTGGACGGCGATTTTCGAAAAGGTGGAAAACAGCGGCTTGAAAAACCATCGAAACCGGCCATAGCCCCGGAACGATCTTTCCGAAAGCCGGGCGTTGACCCAGACCGCCGGGACGCGGCGGCGTTTTAATTCACCCATGAAATGGGGCCAGACATCCGTCTCCACGATGACCGCCATGCGGGGACGGACGACGCCCACGGCTTTTCGGACCAGGCGTTTAAAATCGTATGGGAAAAAAAAGATATGCCGGGGATCGAGTGGAAGCGTCTTCCGGGCCACTTCGAGCCCGGTGAGGGTGGAGACGGAAAACACGATTCCCCCGGGGCCGCGCGTTTTTGAAAGGGCATTTGCCAAAGGCGCGGCTGAAAGAACCTCGCCCACCGAAAGGGCGTGAATCCAGATGGGCCTTTGGGGGAGCCTGGGCCAGGGGTTTCCCAGACCCAGGCGTCCGGGAACGGTTTTCCGTCTTTTGGCGGACAGAAGAACCCAGGGGATGATCAGGGGAAGCCCCAAAAGGGCCGCGACCCGAAGAAGGGTGGTGTAAAGCGTCATATCAAGGCCCGGCCGGGCCTCCTATTGCATTTTCATGGAAGCGCTGTCCGTGAAAACCAGCTCTTCCAGCATTTCCGCCCGCGCCTTTTCATCGCGCTCCATGACGCAGCGCAGGCTGATGGAGCAAAATTTTCTGCAGACAGGGTCCGCCAGATGGAATTCGCCGAAGCATTCCATCCGTTCGTCAATGGTCATGTCATCTTCCGGTATTTTCATTCAATCGTCCTTATAAGTGAAAGCATCTCTTTGTGAGCGTTCGGCCCGGCCGCCAGTATCTCCTTTTTTTCCGGCCGGTGGGGCGCTCCGGAAAAATCCGTCACAAGCGCCCCGGCCTCCCGGGCGATGAGGGCGCCGGCGGCCGTGTCCCAGGGTTTTAAGTTTTGCTCCCAAAAACCCTCAAAGCGTCCGCAGGCCACAAAACACAGGTCCAGCGCCGCGGAGCCCAGGCGGCGAACCCCCCGGGACGCCTCCATGAACCTTCCGAAAACCGCCAGGGCGTCCGGCATGATCTCGGAGAAACGGTACGGAAACCCCGTGACCAGAAGGCTTTCGGACAGCTCCCGCGTCGATGAGGCATGGACGGGGCGTCCGTTCAGGTCGGCTCCCCGCCCCCGGACCGCTGAGAAAAGCTCGCCTGTCATGGGGTTGAAAACCACGCCGGCCTCTTCCTCCCCCCGGACCGAAAAAGCGATGGAAACGGAAAAAATGCCAAGCCCGTGGGTGAAATTCGTGGTGCCGTCCAGGGGATCGATGGTCCACAGGCATTCGGCGCCTTCGTTTCGGGCCCCGCTTTCCTCGGCCAGTATCCCGTGGTCGGGATAGCGGCTTCGCACGGTCCGGATGATGATCTCTTCGGCGCCGATATCCGCCTCGGTCACCAGATCAATGGCGCCTTTCTTGGACACCTTCCGGATTTTTCCGAAACGCTCCCGGATAAAGGCCCCGCCTTTGTAGGCCGCCCCGACGGCGGTTCTTTTGATCTGATCAATGTCCGCAAAATCCGTCTCCATTCCACCCCGGCCTGTTCAATGTCATAAAACTATGTCTTTTATGTCTTTTTTTCCCGTCTTGTCAACTTAAATATGAGCGCCCGCCCCCGGCGAAGGCGCCCCGCTGAACGGCCCGCGCCGGATTTCGGGCCAATAAATCCTTGCGTTTTTAAACAAAAACCCTTAAAGGGTACTCTATGCTTCTGGAACTTTCCATTAAAAATTTCGCCATCATTGACGATCTGAGCATCACATTCCAGGAAGGGCTCACCATCTTAAGCGGGGAGACCGGGGCCGGGAAATCCGTGATCATCAACGCCATGACCCTGCTTCTGGGCGGCCGGGCCCATTCAGACCTCATCCGCTCAGGCGGGGAGACCGCCGAGATCGAGGCGCTGTTCGACATTCCCGAAGATGTCTCCCAAAAGCTGGAGGCGGCGGGTCACGAGCCCTCAGATGAGCTTGTGGCCAGGCGCGTGATCGCCCGGAACGGCCGAAGCCGGATTCATGTCAACGGACGCCTGGCCACCATCGGCCTGCTTAAATCCATCGCCGGGGGCCTGGCCGGCATATCGGCCCAGCGCTCCCACCAGGGTCTTTTAAAAGAGGAGAGCCATCTTTTCCTTCTGGATCAGTTCGCGGGTCTTTCCTCCATGCGCGAGGAGCTGACCCGGCTCCACAAAGAGGCCCTGCCCCTCATCGAAAAACTGGATGAAATCCGGTCCCGGGAAGAGCGCCGGGCCGAGCGGATCGAGCTGCTCAGATTCCAGGAGGACGAAATTTTAAAAACCCGGATACAGCCGGACGAAGACCGGGACCTGGAAGAGGAGCGGCTCCGGATCAAAAACCACGCCACTTTGTACGAGACCGCCTACAACAGCATAGAGGAGCTTTACAGCCGCCAGGGCTCCGTGGTGGAAAAAATGGCGGCGGCGGCCCGGAGCCTGGAAAAAGCCGCGGACATCGATCCGGCGCTCAAACCCCACGCCCGGGCTGTGGAGGACGCCTCTCTCCAGGTGGAGGATATCGCCCAGGAGTTGCGGGGATACCTGGCGGATATCTCCATCGATGAAAACCGTCTGGAGGAGATCGAGGCGCGCGTGGACACGCTCAACAGGCTCAAACGCAAATACGGGGGGAGTCTGGAGGGGATTTCGGCCCATCTCGACTCTGTCCGGAAAGAGCGCGCGGGCATTGAGGGCCTGGCGGAGACCCGGGCCGAAATCGAGGCGGCCATCCAGTCCTCCCACGAAAAACGAAAGGCCCTTTGCCTGGATTTGTCCGAAAAAAGGAAAAAAGCCGCCAAAACTCTGTCCAAAAAAGCGGAGGCCGAGCTGGCGTCCCTTAAAATGCCCCGGACCCGGTTTTCCGTGTCCCTTGATCCCGCGCCCGCGCCCGAAGGCCACAACCCGTATCTCATGGTCGGAAAATTCATGATCGGCGAAACCGGGATGGACCGGGCCTCCTTCGTCATCGCCCCCAATCCCGGCGAGCCCGGCAAACCCCTGGCCGCCATCGCCTCGGGCGGTGAGCTGTCCCGGGTGGTGCTGGCCTTAAAGGCCATACTGTCTGAAAACGAGTCCCTGGAGACCGTGGTGTTCGACGAAGTGGACGCGGGAATCGGCGGCGAGGTGGCCGAGGTGGTGGGGAAAAAGCTTTTGTCCCTGTCCACCCGCCACCAGGTGATCTGCATCACCCATCTTCCCCAGATCGCCCGGTTCGCAGACGCCCATTTCCGGATATCCAAGCATGTGGAAGACGGCCGGACACTGGCCCGGATCAGGCCCCTGGATTCCGGGGAGCGCCTGCGTGAGGTGGCGCGAATGCTCGGGGGGGAAAAGATCACAGAGGCGACCCTTGAACATGCCAGGGAAATGCTTAACATTAGGAACACATAAAAAGAAAGGAGCCCCCCATGCCCATATACGAATTCAAATGTTTAAAATGCGGCCATTTTTTTGAATGGCTCACCGTCAAAGAAGAAGACACCGCCAAACCCGCGTGCCCCGAGTGCGACTCGCCTGAATTTGAAAGGGTCCTGAGCGCGACGAATTACAGCATGAGCGCCGGATCATCGGCCCCCAAGACCGGCGGCCCCTCGGTTCAGAACCGGACCTGCTCCTCGGGATCGTGCTCCACCTATGAAATCCCCGGCCCCAGTTAGAGACGACTCTCTGGAAGCTCCCCCCCGGCTTTTTTAAATAAAAAATAAAGAATAAAAAACCTGAGACGACATGCGGATGAACTCCCACATCCAGGAAAAGGAACAGTTTAAAAAACTGTTTCAAAAAGAGCGGATCGACCGTTTTGAAGACCGGTTCAAGATTCTCGACGTTTTTTTAAAAAGCGACACCCACCTGACCTCAGACGAGCTTTTCGAAATTTTTAAAAAAGAAGGCCTGGGGTTCTCCAGGGATTTCGTGACCGAGACCCTTGAGCTGATGCGCTTTTACGGATTCGCCCAGGCCAACCGCTTCCAGAACGGGTCGCCCCGCTACGAGCCCCTGATCCTGGACCGGCGCCACGACCACATGGTCTGCGCCAAATGCCGGAAGATCATTGAGTTTCACAGCAAGGCGCTTGAGGACCTCCAGATGGAGATCGCCGCGGCCCACGGTTTTCACATGCTTCAGCATAAAATGGACATCTACGGCATCTGCTCCCAATGCCTCAAAGAGCGCTCCGACCTGATCCCTCTGGCCAGGGCCAGGGCCGGGGAGACGGCGACCATTGAAAAATTCCTGGGCGGCCGAAGGTTTGAGGCGCGGATGCTGAGCATGGGGATCCGCCGGGGCGAGACGGTCCGGATCATCACCAACCGGGGAGAGGGCCAGCTGGTGGCGGCCGTGGAAAACAGACGGTTTGTCATCGGGTCCAAAATGGCCTTTAAGATACTGGCCAGGCCCGAGGCCGGGCCCGGGAAACAGCGCGGGAGCGCTTAAGAAAAAATGAAAAAAAACATCGCGTTTTTACCGCTCGTATTTTTCATATGGGCCGCCTTTTGGCTCATCCCGGCGGCGGCCCGGCACGAAAACGAGGCCAAACAAACGAAAAAAGCCCCCCGGCTTTCCGTGAAGGCGCCGGTGGCCAACATCCGCTCAGGCCCCGGGGCCGAGTATGACGTTTTGTGGCGGGCGGAAAAACACTATCCCTTTATTCCCATCGGGGAATCGGGAAACTGGCATTATTTCAAAGACTTTGAAAACGACCGGGGCTGGATTTACAAACCCCTGGCGGGCCCCGCGCCCTCGGTCATCATCAAGGCGGAAATCTGCGACATCCGATCCGGACCCGGGGAGAGCCACGAGTCTCTTTTCAGGGTAAAAAAAGGCGTTCCGTTCAAGGTCCTTGAAAAAAAAGGGGAATGGATCCGGGTGGAGCACGGTGACGGGGACAAAGGCTGGGTCCGTGAGTCCTTTGTCTGGTGACTTTCCATCAACGCCTTGAAAGGAGATTTGAAACCGTGAGCGAAACAACCGAAAAATGGGCCGCGGCGGCGGGCTCGGCCCTCATCGACATACTGATCCGGGAAAACGACGCATTTCTTGAAAAAATCGGGGCCGTGAAAGGCGGCATGAAACTGGTGGATGAGCAAACCATCGAAAAGGCCCTGGCCATGACCCCGGCCCGGCCCGAGATCGTCCCCGGGGGCTCGGCGTGCAACACCGCGTGCGGAATCGGAAAACTCGGGGGCCGGGTCCGGTTCCTGGGCAAATGCGGCGACGACGAAATGGGGCGTCTTTTTGAAAAAGGGCTTGAAAAAAACCAGACCCGCCCGGACATGGTCCGCTCGCCCTCCTCCTCCACGGGACGGGTCCTTTCCATCATCACCCCGGACGCCCAGCGCTCCATGCTCACCTTCCTGGGGGCCTCGGCGGAGACCCGGCCGGACGAGATGACCCCAAAACGTTTTGAAAACGCCGCCATCGTCCATCTGGAGGGCTACATGATGTTCAACCCGGACCTGATGGAAGCGGCCCTGAAGGCGGCTTCGGCGTCCGGGGCCCGGGTGTCTCTGGATCTGGCCAGCTTCACCGTGGTGGAGGAGTCCCGGGACGCGCTCATCCGGCTGACGGAAAAATATGTGGATATCGTGATGGCCAACGAGGACGAGGCCCGCGTCTTTTCCGGGGAAAACGACGAGACGGCGGCCCTGGAATGGATGGGCGAAAAAGCCGGCGTCGCGGCCCTGAAGGTGGGCGAGCGGGGAAGCCTCATTTCCGCCCGCGGAAAAATCATCCCTGTGGCGCCCGCCGGGGACGGCGAAAGCGCCCTGGACACCACCGGCGCCGGGGATTTATGGGCGTCGGGATTCCTTTACGGGCTTTTAAACGGCCTTCCCATTGAAAAATGCGGGGAACTGGGCTCCCGGTGCGGCTTTGAGGCGTGCCGGGTGGTGGGCGCCCATATTCCCGAAGACCGGTGGAAAGACATACGCAAAATCCTGTGAGCCGAAAGGCCCCATCCCGGTCAAAAACGAAAAAAACAATCAGGAGAAAACCGGAGAACCCATGGCAAACCCGAACAACAACAAAAAAGTGTCAAGGAAAGAGCTGCTCAACGAGCCGGATGAATTCATCCACTTTTCAAAAAAAGCCCTGGATTTCATCGTCCGGCGCAAAGTCCCGGTCCTTTCAGCCGTGGTCGGATTCTTCGCCATCCTCGCGGCCGTCGCGCTGATCCGGAGCACGATCGAAAAATCCGAGACGGCCTCATTTGAAATGCTCAATCAGGCGGCCCAGAAATACCAGGAGGCGCTGTCTGAAAACGACGAACAGAAGGCCTACCTGGCGGCCAAAGAACATTTTGAGGCCGTGATTGAAAAATACCCGGGCAAAGGCGGCGGAAAGCTGGCCAAATTGGCCTACGCGGACCTGCGCGCCAAAGCCGGGGAAATCGACGGGGCCATCGCCCTTTACCAGACCGCGATCAAGGATTTCGCCGACCGGCCCGACATTCGCGCCATGGCGCTCAACGGCCTGGCCTACGCCTTTGAGGCCAAAAAGGATTACAAAGCCGCCGCGACGCATTTTGAGCGCCTGACAAAAGACCCGGGCTATCCCATGGAGGACGAGGCCCTTTTCAACGCGGGCCGGATGTGGGCCGCGGCCGGGGACGCCCAGAAAAGCGCCGCGTTTTTCAAACGGCTCAAAGAGGAGCAGAAAGACTCGCCTTACGCCAGGCTGACGGAATGAAAAACCCAGGGCGCCCGGCCAAGGGGCGACCGGCCGGTCGCCCCTACCCAGGGTCCCGGCCGACGGTCTCCGGGGAAAAAGCCGGCAGACAAACGGCGATATACTCGGCCCCCCCCTTATGGGGGGAGCTGTACTGAACCCGCCGCCCCGCTTCCACAACCAGGGCCTGGCCGGCCCTGATCTCCACTTCCCTGTCTGAAAAAACCGCCTTTAAAACCCCCTTGAGGACCACGGTGTATTCCGTGAACTCAGGCCGCTGGGCCGGCTCGGTCCACCCCGCCGGGCTGACCATCCGGGCCACGCTCACCTCCCGGTCCCCGGAATTCACCCTTCCGATGTATTCCTCAATGCGCTTGGGCGGCGTTCCCGCGGCCTCGATAATGGCCGGTCCGGGTATTTTTCGGACTCCTTTTTTCATTTAATCCGTCCGGTTTGTGATCTCAATGAGGTGGTATCCGAACTGGGTCTGGACCGGGCCGTGAATTTTTCCCAGCTCGCCTGAAAAAACCACGGTGTCGAATTCCTGAACCATCTGACCCGGGGAAAATTCCCCCAAATCTCCGCCGCCCCGCTTCCCCGAAGGGCATTGGGAATGAAGCCGGGCCATTTCAGCGAAATCGGACCCGCCCTCGATGTCTTTTTTAATCTCTTCGCACTGATCTTGGGTTTTCACCAGAATGTGTCTGGCCGACGCCTTTGCCATTTTGTTCTCCTCTTTTTTTTACGGGTTTATCTTTTTTATCATCAATCATCAGTAAACTAAATTTTTGTTTCCAGAATCGTTTTGCCCTCCAGAGCGTCCAGGACCTCCATCAGGCGAATTTTCCGGGAATGGCGCTTTCTCAAATCTTTCATATACCTGTTCCACTCCTCCGTCTTTTTTGCCTTTCGCGCCGTGTCGGCGGCCTTTTTTTAAAAACTTCGCCGCCTCCCGGCGCTGGTAACTGCGGAAGTCTTTCGGACATCAAAAACAATTTAAAAAAATGCCTGAAACCTTTTGGGAATTCATAGCACAGCCCGGGGCGTCTGGTCGAGGGAAAAAGAAACAGAACGTATTTCAGCGCCATTCGCGCGCGACCGGGAATCTCGGTTCGGTGAAATGAAATCATCATCAATGGCCCTTGGTAGGGGCGACCGGCCGGTCGCCCTGCGCCCGTTTATGGAAAAAACAGGGAAATGATTGACATTCCATGTTTTTTTGATAATGTTCCATTTCATAAATATTTAAATTTAATATGGAATGCGGTTTAAAAGCGGCCATGTCGGATGTCAAAATACATGAAAGGAACACATGTCGAAAAAAAAAGGAAACGGCGCCAATCTCGGCTTTGAGAACCAGATGTGGACGGTTGCGGACAAGCTCAGAGGACATATGGACGCCTCCGAATACAAACATGTGGTTCTCGGTTTAATTTTTCTGAAATACATCTCAGACGCTTTCCAGGCCAAACACAAGCGCCTGGAGGCCACGAAAGATACGGAATACACCGACCCGGAAGACCGGGACGAATACGCGGCGGCCAACATCTTCTGGGTGCCGGGAGAGGCCCGCTGGAAGGCGCTGAAGGACAACGCCAGACAGCCGACCATCGGCAAACTTGTTGATGATGCGATGGTGGCCATTGAAAAAGAGAACCCAACGCTTAAAGGCGTTCTTCCCAAGGATTATGCGCGCCCTTCTCTGGACAAACACCGGTTGGGCGAGCTTATCGATATCATCAGCAAGATCGGTCTCGGGGATGATGAAGCCAGGTCAAAAGATATTCTGGGCCGCGTGTACGAGTATTTCCTTGGTCGCTTCGCCACAGCGGAAGGCAAAGGCGGCGGCGAGTTCTACACGCCTCAATGCGTGGTCAAACTGCTTGTCAGAATGATCGAGCCCTATAAGGGCCGCGTGTATGACCCGTGTTGCGGCTCGGGTGGCATGTTCGTTCAGAGCGAGCGTTTTGTGGAACAACGCGGCGGACGCCTGGGCGACATCGCCATTTATGGTCAGGAGTCCAATTCCACCACCTGGCGGCTGGCCATGATGAACATGGCCATCAGAGGGCTGGACGCCGACCTGGGCGGCCTGCATGCGGACAGTTTCCACAACGACCGGCACAAAGACCTCCGCGCCGATTTCATCCTCGCCAATCCGCCCTTTAACATGAGCGACTGGGGCGGCGAACGCCTGCGTGAGGACGTCCGCTGGAAATACGGCGTCCCGCCGGTGAAAAACGCCAACTATGCCTGGATTCAGCATTTCATCCATCATCTGGCTCCCGCCGGCGTCGCCGGTTTCGTCATGGCAAACGGATCCATGTCCACCAATGCCAAAAGCGAAGGAGAAATCCGAAAGAACATCATCGAGGCGGATTTGGTGGATTGCATGATCGCCTTGCCCGGCCAGCTCTTTTACACGACGCAGATTCCGGTGTGCCTCTGGTTTATGACCCGGAACAAGAAGAACGGGGTGGGGGCGACCGGCCGGTCGCCCCTACGCGAAAGGCGCGGCCACACCCTTTTTATTGATGCGCGCAAACTCGGCGCCCTCATTGATCGAACACACAAAAATTTTTCTGAGGAAGAAATCGACAAGATCGCCGCCACCTACCATGCCTGGCGGGGCGAGAAAGACGCCGGCGAATACAAGGACGCGCCCGGCTTTTGCAAGAGCGTCAGCGCCGACGAAATCAAAGAACACGGCTATGTCCTGACCCCGGGCCGTTATGTGGGGGCGGCTGCAATCGAGGACGACGGCGTTCCATTCGAAAAAAAGATGGCCGAACTCTCGACGACGCTGCGCGAGCAGTTCGCTCAATCTCACCGGCTCGAAGCCGCCATTAAGAGGAATTTGGAGGTTTTGGGTTATGGGGAGTGAATGGAGAGTAACAACCATTGGACAATTCTGCCCATTTGCTTATGGGAAAAGCCTTCCACAAAAAAAACGCAACGCAGAAGGAAAATTTAATGTTTATGGTTCTAACGGTCTGGTCGGAGTTCACGATACACCCTTAGTAGATGATGCTGGTATTATCGTTGGAAGAAAAGGCACCGTTGGAGCCGTTCATTATTCTCCAACTCCTTTTTGGCCAATTGATACATCATTTTATGTTAAATCAAATAAAAACAGAGACTTAAATTATACTTATTACTTACTAAAATCAATTGATTTGGAACACATGAATGCAGACAGCGCTGTTCCTGGTCTTAATCGAAATGCGGTGCATGAATTAAAAATTGAGATACCCAACATATTTGAACAAAAGACCATAGCCCACATCCTCGGCTCGCTCGACGACAAAATCGAATTAAACCGCCGGATGAACCAGACGCTGGAAGCCACTGCCCGAGCTATCTTCAAGTCCTGGTTTGTGGATTTCGAACCGACGCGCGCCAAAGCTGAAGGCCGCCCGACGGGCTTGCCGGATGAGGTCGCCTCGCTCTTTCCCGACAGTTTCGAGGAATCGGAAATGGAAGAGATTCCAAAGGGATGGAATCCCTCAACTATTGCCTCTAACTTTAACCTGACAATGGGCCAGTCTCCACCTGGGAAAACCTATAACGAAACAGGAAAAGGACTTCCCTTCTTTCAGGGACGTCGCGATTTTGGTTTTAGATATCCATCCAATAGGGTCTATTGCACGGCGCCACAGCGACTTGCCGATCATGGAGACACTTTAGTCAGCGTCCGCGCGCCAGTTGGAGATATCAACATGGCTATGGAACAATGCTGCGTTGGAAGAGGTGTCTCCAGAATTCGCCACAAGTCAGGTAGCCGTTCTTACACATACTATGCAATGCATACTCTGAGCGATAGATTCGCTCGGTTCGAGGCGGAAGGAACAGTATTTGGGGCCATCAATAAGAAACAGTTTGAGGGGTTGCGTTGGCTTTCTTCCAGTGAAAATTTGATTGCCGAATTCGAAAAAATCACATTCGCCTTCGATGAACAAGTTGATAGAAACACTAATGAAAACGGAATACTCAAAACCCTCCGGGACACCCTTCTCCCCAAACTCATTTCCGGCGAACTGCGGGTCCCGGATGCCAAGAAATTTATCAAAGAGGCCGGGATATGAAATACAATCCCGATATCCATCACCGCCGGTCGATCCGCCTGAAAGGACACGATTATTCACAGGCCGGGGCCTATTTCCTCACCGTCTGCGCCCGCCGCCGGGAATGCCTGTTCGGCGAAATCACGGACGGGAACATGGCGCTGAATAAGGCCGGGGAAATTGTCGCGGACGAATGGGTCAAATCCGGTGAAATTCGGGATGAAATCGAACTGGATGAATGGGTGGTCATGCCAAATCACATTCACGGAATCATCATGATCAATGGTCCTGGTAGGGGCGACCGGCCGGTCGCCCCCAAATCAACATTCGCCCCCGCAATTCCGGTCGCCCCCGCAATACCGGTCCTCCCCAAATCGCCGGTCATTCCCGCAACGCCGGGTCCGCGCCCCAAATCCATAGGGGCGCTGTTGGCCGGTTTTAAATCGGCCGCCGCAAAACGCGTGAATCAAATCCGAAACACCCCCGGCAAACTATGGCAGCGCAATTATTACGAACACATCATCCGAAACGAAAACGAATTAAACCGCATCCGGCGATACATCATCAACAATCCGAAAAACTGGAATTTGGACCGGGAAAATCCCGACGCCCATGCGACACATGAACCCTCTGTTTCATACGACGCCGCGCCATGACCCAAATCAACGAAAACACACTGGAACAAACCGCCCTTGACTGGTTTTCCTCCCTGGGCTGGGCCACGGCCTTCGGCCCGGACATCAGCCCGGACAGCCCGGCGCGGGAACGCGACGATTACGATCAGGTCGTTTTGGTCGGAAGGCTTCAAACCGCCCTGGAGAACATCAACCCGGACATCCCGCCGGATTCCATTGAAGAGGCAGTCCGGAAAATAGCGCGGGCCGATTCGCCGAGCCTGATCGAGAACAACCGGCGTTTTCATCGAATGCTGACCGATGGTGTGGATATCTCCTATATGCGTCAGGACGGAGAGGTCCACGACAAGGTATGGCCGCTTGATCTTGAAAAGCTGGAGAACAATGATTGGCTCGTCGTCAATCAATTTACCGTCATCGAGGATCGCAGAACCCGGCGGCCCGATATGGTGGTTTTTGTCAATGGACTGCCCCTGGGCGTGATCGAACTCAAAAATCCGACGAATGAAAAGGCGACCATTCGTCACGCCTTTAATCAGCTTCAGACGTACAAAAGCGATATTTCCGGCCTCTTCATCCATAACGAGATGCTTGTCATTTCCGACGGCCTGAAAGCCCGAATCGGAACGCTCACAAGCGGCTGGGACCGCTTCATGCCATGGCGCGCGATTGACGGCAAAGAAGTCGCCCTGAAAGGCTCTGCGGAACTTGAAACACTGCTGAGGGGAGTCTTCGAAAAGCGGCGTTTCCTCGACCTTGTGTTGAATTTCATCGTGTTTGACGACGACGGGGCCGTTATCTCCAAAAAAGCGGCGGCCTATCACCAGTTCCATGCCGTGAACAAAGCGGTTGAACGCTCCTTGTCGGCATGCGGCGTCGATGCGGAGCCCAACATGCTGTATGCCCGCTTCCCGGAGCATGACGAGCGCAATCCATTTATGGTCCGCGATCCGCAGGCCGCTTATGGCTCGGGATCCGACCACTTTGACGACCGTCGAATCGGGGTGATCTGGCATACCCAGGGAAGCGGAAAAAGTCTGTTAATGGCGTTTTTCGCCGGAAAGGTCATTCGCCACCCGGCCATGAAAAACCCCACGCTGCTGATGATCACCGACAGAAATGATCTGGATGACCAGCTTTTCGGCACGTTTTCATCCTGTCAGGATCTTTTGCGGCAAACACCCGTTCAGGCTGAAAACCGGGAGCATTTGAAAGCGCTGCTTCAGGTCCCCGCCGGCGGGGTTGTTTTCACGACGATTCAGAAGTTCCTGCCCGACGCCGGGGGCCTGGGATATCCCGAGTTGTCCGCCCGGCGCAATATCGTGGTCATTGCCGATGAAGCGCACCGGAGCCAGTACGACTTCATCGACGGATTTGCGCGCCACATGCATGACGCCCTTCCGAACGCCTCTTTCATAGGATTCACGGGCACGCCCATTGAGCGAGATGACCGCAGCACGCCCGCTGTCTTTGGCGACTACATTGACAGATACGACATCCTGCGGGCGGTCGAGGACGGCGCCACGGTTCCCATTTTTTATGAAGGCAGACTGGCGAAGGTTGATTTGAAAGAAGATGAAAAACCGAAAATCGATCCTGAATTCGAGGAAATCACAGAAGGCGAAGAAGAGGCGGATAAGCAGAAACTACGCGCCAGGTGGGCCGCCCTTGAAGCGATGGTCGGCGCGGAAAAGCGAATCGCCCTCGTTGCGGAAGATCTCGTCACCCATTTTGAAGGACGCCTGCAGGCCTTAGACGGCAAGGCCATGGTTATCTGCATGAGTCGTCGAATATGCGTGGATATTTACAACGCAATCTGTGTGGGAACGGATAATAATCCGCCCCTGCGGCCCGGTTGGCATAGCGATGACGACGGCAAAGGCGCGCTGAAGATCGTCATGTCCGGCTCCGCCTCGGACCGATCTGAATGGCAGCCTCATATTCGCAGCAAGCCGAGACGCGAGGCCCTGGCCAAGAGGTTCAAAGACCCGGCCGATCCAATGAAGATGGTGATCGTGCGGGATATGTGGTTGACCGGATTCGACTGCCCGTCGCTGCACACAATGTACGTGGATAAGCCGATGCGAGGGCACGGCCTGATGCAGGCGATAGCCCGGGTCAACCGGGTGTTCAAAGACAAGCCGGGCGGATTGATCGTTGACTATCTCGGCATTGCGGATCAGCTAAAAGGAGCTCTTGCGGACTATACCGAAGCGGGCGGTCGCGGCGAGGCCGCAGTCAACCAGGAAGAGGCGGTCGCTGTGCTGCTGGAAAAGTTCGAGGTCCTCGTTTCCATGTTTCACGGTTTCGATTACCCCTCAATTCTCAAAGCGGAACCAGCGAAGCGTATCAACGGCATCGCGGCCGCTATGGAACATATCCTTCAGCTGGTGGATGGAAAAAAGCGATATCTGACAGAGGTCACGGCGCTGTCGAAGGCATTTGCCCTCGCTGTCCCGCATGAAGAGGCCCTGAAGATTCGCGATGAAGTGGGATTTTTCCAGGAAGTTCGCGCCGGGTTGGCCAAAAACACCGTAGGAGGCGAGGGAAAAACCCCTGAAGAGATGGACACCGCGATCCGCCAGTTGGTGTCGAGAGCGGTGGCGCCTGAAGAGGTCGTCGATATTTTTGCCTCGGCGGGCCTGAAGAAACCCGATATCTCAATTCTTTCTGACGACTTCCTGCAGGAGGCGCGGCGGCTTCCACACCGGAACCTCGCTGTGGAACTGCTGAGAAAACTCCTGAACGATGAAATCAAGACAAACTCCCGCAAAAACGTCGTTCAGGCGCGCTCCTTTTCGGAGATGCTGGAAAAGGCCATACGGAAGTACCGGAACCGCTCAATTGAGGCCGCGCAGGTCATCGAGGAATTAATCAAATTGGCAAAAGAGATGCTCGAGGCTCAACGGCGGGGCGATGATCTCGGCATGACCGACGACGAAACCGCCTTCTACGACGCGCTGGAAGTCAACGACAGCGCCGTTAAAGTTCTGGGGGATGAGACACTCAAAACGATTGCCCACGAATTGGTCGAAGCGGTTCGACGGAGCGTGACGGTAGACTGGACTGTCCGAAAAAACGCCCGCGCCCAGATCCGCGTGATCGTGAAACGGATTCTGCGTAAATATGGGTACCCCCCGGACAAACAGGAAAAAGCGACCCAAACCGTTCTGGAGCAGGCGGAAGTTCTTTGTAAAGAGTGGGCGGCGGCCTGACACAAAGGGCGACCGGCCTGACACAAAGGGCGACCGGCCTGACACAAAGGGCGACCGGCCTGACACAAAGGGCGACCGGCCGGTCGCCCCTACAATGGCCGGGTCCGCGTCCCAAAACCATCGGGTCCGTTATTCGCGGATTTAAAATCGGGACGCCAAAACGGATGCGGCGAAACGCCGAATTTCACAATACCCAGCGACACATCATCAACAATCCGAAAAATTGGGATTTGGACCGGGAACATCCCAGCGCCCATGCGATACGCATGTAGGGGCGACCGGCCGGTCGCCCCCCTCGATTTCGGTCGCCACCCGCGATTTCGGTCGCCACCAAATCGCCGGACAATGCCGGGTCCGCGACACCGGGCGCCGTCAAACCCGGACGTTTTTCTTGCCGCCGAAATATTTCATGAACTGGACCCGTTCGTACACGGCCGGGTCCGCGCTTTTGTCCTGGCTCATTTTTCCTTTGAAATCAGACAGCCGGGAAAAGCCTTTCCGCACCATCCACCCTCTTAAATGCTCCAGCATATTCCCGATATATTCCGGGCCGTTTTTGTACAGGCAGGAGGCGACCTGAACGGCGGCGGCGCCGGCCAGGAGGTGTTTGATGAGCGCGTCTCCGTCATGGACCCCGGTGGAGGCGGCCAGGTCGCACTCGACCTTTTGGGCCATGATGGACATCCACCTCAAGGAAATGGCCAGCTCGGAAGGATCGCTTAAGACAAACGAGGGAATGACTTTGAATTCCTCAATGTCGAAATCCGGGCTGAAAAACCGGTTGAACAGCACGAGCCCCTTGACGCCCGTCCGGGACAGTTTCAGGATCATGGGACCCAGATCTGTGAAATAATGGCTGATTTTCAGCGCCGCCGGGATGGAGACCTCCTTTAAAATTTTGTCCGTCACCTCGAAGTACAGCCGCTCCATGTCCCGCTTTTCCCGTTTGAAATGGGTGGGCGGAAAAAACATGTTCAGCTCGATGGCGTCGGCCCCGGCCTGCTCCAGATACCGGGCGTAGGAGACCCAGTCGGCGGAGTGGAGATAGCAGTTGACGCTGGCGATCACCGGGACGGAAAGCGCCTTTTGGGTGTCCTCAACGAGCTGGACATAGCGGTTTAAATTGTCCTCCCGGATTTTATAGTCGTAATACTCAATGGGATTTTGCCGCCCCTCGTATTCAAAATGGGTGGGAGCCGGGCCGGATTTGGCGGCCTTTTCAATGAAATCGCTGTATTCATAGGCGATCTCCTCTTCAAAAATGGATTTCAGGACCACGGCGCCCGCGCCGCTTTCCTCCATTTTTTTCACCTTTTCAAGGCTTCCGGTCAATCCCGAGCTTCCCGCGATGAGGGGATTGCGCAATTCCATTCCAAGGTACTGAGTTGATAAATCCGTCATTTTATCCTCCTTTCTCTTTTCGGGCGAGTCATCCGCCGGGCGTTTTTTTGAGCGAGTTCTCAGGCGGACGGGTCAAAGGGCTCGTAATCGGCGTAGCCCCCAGGGCCCGGGGAATACCACCCGGACATGTCGTCCCAGGGGGTCAAGGGCCAATTATTTTTAAACCGCTCGGGCAGGTCGGGGTTGGAGATAAAGGGGCGGCCGAAGGCCACCATATCCGCCCTGCCCGCCGAGACGGCCTCTTCGGCGGATTTCCGGTCATAGCCGCAGTTGGCCACGATGAGACCGCTGTAAACGGCCCGGAATTCCTCCAGGGTCATGGGCTCGCCCTTTTCATGGAAACCAAACGCCAGACCGTCCATGATGTGAAGATACGCCAGGTCCAGCGCGTCCATCTCACGGGCCGCGTGCAGGTAGGTTTCCCTGAAATCGTCGCCGCCCATGTCGTTGAACACCCCGTTGGGGGAAATACGGGCGCCCACCCGGCCGGGCCCCCAGACATCGAGGGCCGCGTCCAGGATCTCTTTGAAAAACCGGAACCGGTTCTGAACGCTTCCGCCGTAACGGTCCTGCCGGAGGTTGGTTTTGGAATCCAGGAACTGGTTGATGAGGTACCCGTTGGCCCCGTGAACCTCCACGCCGTCAAACCCCGCCTTTTTGGCGTTTTCAGCGGCTTTTCGATAATCGGCCACCGTGTCTTTGATTTCCTTTTCGGAAAGGGGCCTGGGGGTCTCGTAGGGTTTTTCGCCAAAGGGGGTTCGGACAAAGTCGCCGTTGAGCTTCACGGCCGAGGCCGAGACCGGCGGCGCGCCGTTGAAAAAATCGCTGTGGGAGGCCCGGCCGCAATGCCAGAGCTGGAGAAAAATCCGGGCGCCTGCGGGGGCGATTTTTTCCGTGGTTTTGCGCCACCCCTCGACCATCTCATCGGTGTATATGCCGGGGGAATCCACCCATCCCAGGCCCTTTTCCGAGACCACGGTGGCCTCTGTGACCATCAGCCCGGCGCCGGAGCGCTGGTGGTAGTACCGGGCCATGAGGTCGTTGGGAACGCGGCTTTCCCCGGCCCTGGCCCGGGTCATGGGCGCCAGGGCGATTCGGTTCTTGAACTCAAACGCTTTGGAACGGACAGGCTCAAACAAGATGGGATTACTCATTTTTTCTCCTCCTGAAATTAAAAATTTAGATTTTATTCCCACCATTTTGGGAATCAAACAGGATAAAATGAATAATGCGAGCGCCCTTACGGTTGATAAACTCGTAAAAAACCTTGGGATGGCTAAGATAAAAATTCGATATGCTAAAATTTAAGCCACAAGGCGCAGCGTTTATCTCCCGCCGCAGATGTGGGCGTAGGCGCTGTGGTTGTGGATGGACTCAAAGTTTTCGGCGCTCACGGAAAACCAGGTGATGTTTTCGTCGTCTTTGATTTTTTCAGCGATGTCCCGGACGATGTCCTCCACAAATTTGGGGTTTTCGTAGCCTTTTTCAGTCACTTCCTTTTCATCCACGCGCTTCAAAACCGAAAACACCTCGCAGGAGGAGGAAGACTCCACCAGCTCGATCATGTCCTCGATCCAGATAAATTTTTTGAACCGTATCCGCAAACGCGCCTCTCCCCGCTGGTTGTGGGCGCCGGCGTCGCTGATCTCCTTGGAGCACGGGCACACCGAGGAGATGGGCGCCCGGACTTCTGAAATGATGTCCAACTTTCCGTCGGGATCGCTGGAGCCCTCGATGCGGCACAGGTAATCCATCAGGCCCGGGGATCCGCTCACCGGGGCTTTTTTTTCAATGAAATAGGGAAAGGTCAGCTCGATGTGCGCGGACCTGGCCTTGAGATGGGTCTTCATCTGGTCCAGGGCCGCCGAGATGTTCTGCAGGGAGACCTCGGATTTGATCAGGTTGAGGATCTCCACAAACCGGCTCATGTGGGTCCCCTTGGTCTTATGGGGCAGGTCCACGTACATGTTGACCGACGCCACCGTGTGCTGGACCCGGTTTTTCCGGTCCAGCACCTTGATGGGGTAGCGAATGTTTTTGATCCCCACCTTGTCGATGGGGATGTTCCGGTGGTCCCGCTGGTTTTGTATGTCTTTCATTTCTCTCGTTCAATCCCGGGCCTTTTTCACAGGAAAGGGCCGGTTGACGGGCGGCGCATGGCCCTGAAAATATTGCCCGTTATTTTGTCGTTTTCGCTGTGGAAATCCGCCAGCATCCGCCTGATTTCCAGCCGTTTCGAGTTTGAGGCGCTCGGGCAGGGATTTTGAATATCGGGAAATTCCATCCGCTTTGAAAAACGAAGGATGGCCCTTTTTTCGGTAAAGGCAAAGGGGCGTATCACGGTGAATTTTCCGTCGAAAAACGATTGACTGGGGGGCATGGCGCGCATGTCCCCGGCGTAAAACATATTCAAAAAAAAGGTTTCAATGAAATCGTCCCGGTTGTGACCCAGGGCGATTTTTCCGCAGTCAAGCGCGTCAGCCGCCTCAAACATTCGCTTCCGCCTGAGCCTGGCGCAAAGGAAACAGGGGTTTTCCCTGTTTTCGGGGCCGTGGGCCAAAGGGCCGTAATCGGTCTTTTCAACACGCAGGCACAAGCCCTTTTTTTGAAAAAAATCCTCAATGGCGGCGCTTTCATCCCCCCCGAAGCCCAGATCAATATGAACGCCGAACAGCTCGTAACGAACCGGCGCCCTGGACATGCGCTCATGCAAAAGGGCCATGAGCGAAAGGCTGTCGCTCCCCCCTGAGATCCCCACGGCGATCCGGTCGCCTTCGGATATCATGTCGTAGGCCGCCAGGGCCTTTCCCATGGGGCGGTTGACGTTTCTGTATGCGCGTGTTTTTTTAAATTCCCTCAATAATCCCGCGCCCATGGGGCGCCCGGCTCTATGTTTTTATTCGCCTCTTTTTTCAATGAGTTTTCTCGCCGCGATTTCCCGAAGCGCCACCACGATGTCCTCGTTTTTGGGCGCGCTGACCAGGTATTCGGAGCCGTCCCGGATCTGTTTGACCCGTTTGGCGGCCATATTCACAATTTTAAAACGGTTTGGAACTGTTTTCAGACAGTCTTCAATGGTTATTCTCGCCACTGCGTTTGATTTCCTCTCATATGGTATGGGTTGAAAAGGCCCCGGTCCTATGCGATCTCCATCAGCTCATAGTACCTTTTTCCTCCCGGGGCCTGCATGGTGATTTCATCTCCCGTCCGTTTTCCGATGATGGCCCTTCCCAGCGGGGAAGAGACCGATATTTTTCCTTTCTGCACATTGGACTCATCGGGGCCCACGAGCTGATATCGCAGGCTCTCGCCGGTGTCGATGTTTTCCAGGGTCACCGTGCACGCGAAAACGGCCCGGTCCTTGGGCGTTTCATCGGGATCAATGACATCCGCGTTTCCCAGTTTGTATTCGAGTTCCCCGATGCGTCCTTCAAGAAAACCCTGACGTTCCTTGGCGGCTTCAAACTCGGCGTTCTCGGAAAGATCGCCATGCGCCCGGGCCTCTTCAATGGCCTTGATATTTTCCGGACGCTCGACGGTTTTGAGACGACCCAGCTCCTCTTTTAACACTTTGTAGCCCGCGCGGGTGATGGGAACTCTTTCCAAATCTCTTTCTCCTTAATTGTGTTTATAAATATTTTTCCGCTAAAAGCTCGGCGATCTGAACCGCGTTGGTGGCCGCCCCTTTTCGGATGTTGTCCGCGACGATCCACATGTTCAGGGCGTTTTCAGCGGACTCGTCGTCGCGTATCCGCCCCACAAAGGTCTCGTCCCGTCCGGCGGCGTCGATGGCCAGGGGGTAAATATTTTCGGCCGGGTCGTCCGCCACCGCGACCCCGGGGGCCGACTCCAGAAGCGCCCGGGCCTCTTTGGCCGAAAGGGGGGAGACGGTCTGGATATTAACGGACTCGCTGTGCCCGTAGATCACCGGAATCCGGACAGTGGTGGCGGTGACGGCGATGGAGTCGTCCTCAAGGATTTTTCGGGTCTCATTGACCATCTTCATCTCTTCCTTGGTGTAGCCGTTGTCCAGAAACACATCGATATGGGGCAGGCAGTTGAAGGCGATCTGATGGGGATACACCTCCCGCTTGAGATCCGCGAACTGAAAAATCGCCCGGGTCTGATCCATCAGCTCGTCCACGGCCTTTTTCCCGGTTCCGGAAACCGCCTGGTAAGTGGAGATCACAAGACGCTTAATCCCGGATTTTTTGTGGATGGGGCTCAAAGCCACAACCATCTGGATGGTGGAGCAGTTGGGGTTGGCCACAATGCCCTTTTTTGTGTATTGCGAAACGGCGTGGGGATTGACCTCCGGAACCACCAGGGGAACGTCGGGATCCATGCGCCACGCGCTGGAATTGTCCACCACCACGCATCCGTCTTTGGCCGCGAACGGGGCGAAGCGCTTGCTGGGAGTTCCCCCGGCCGAAAAGATGGCGATGTCCACTCCCTTGAATGAATCCTCTTTCAGCTCTTCCACCGTGACTTTTTCTCCCTTAAACTCAAGGGTCTTACCGGCGGAGCGGCTGGAGGCCAGGAAACGGACGGATTTCGCGGGAAAATTTCGCTCCTCCAGGCATTGAATCATCTGGCTTCCCACAAGGCCGGTGGCCCCGGCGACCGCGATGTCAAATTCTTTTTTTCCCATTATTTTTCTCTCCATTTATTCCAGAGTGTTGATATAATTGACGATGACATCCCCGGCCCCGCGGGTGGACATCCCCATTTTTCCGGCGCCCGCTCCGGCGAAATCCCCGGCCAGCGCCCGGGCCACCGCCGATTCGATGAGCGACGCGGCCCGGCTCTCTCCAAGCTCATCAAGCATCATGGCCGCGGCCAGAACGGCGCCCACGGGATTGGCCATCTGTTTTCCGGCGTATTTCGGCGCCGAGCCGCCGATGGGCTCAAACATGGACACGCCCCCGGGGTGAATGTTGGCGCCGGCGGCCACGCCCATTCCCCCCTGTATCATGGCGGCCAGGTCCGTGATGATGTCCCCGAACATGTTGTCCGTCAAAATCACGTCAAACGTTTCGGGATTTTTCACCATCCACATGCAGGTCGCGTCCACGTGCATGTAGTCCGTCTCCACATCGGGAAACTCCCCGGCCACTTCATTAAAGACCCTGTCCCAGAGATCAAAGGCGTAGGTCAGCACGTTGGTTTTGCCGCAAAGGGTCAGTTTTCTCTTTCCGGGCGGGCGTTTTCGGCAAAATTCAAAGGCGTGGCGAACGCAGCGCTCGGTTCCCCTTCGGGTGCTGATGGACTCCTGGAGGGCCACCTCGTCTTCGGTTCCCCGTTTCAAAAATCCCCCGGCGCCCGAATACATGCCCTCTGTGTTTTCCCGGATCACCACAAAGTCAATGTCGTCCGGCCCCTTGTCCTTCAGGGGGGTCTCCACCCCTTTGTACAGTTTGGCCGGCCTTAAGTTGATATACTGATCCAGGGAAAACCGGAGCTTGAGCAAAATCTCTTTTTCAAGAATTCCCGGTTTCACCTCCGGGGTCCCGATGGCCCCCAGGTATATGGCGTCCGATCCGGAAAGGGAGTCTAAGACACTGTCTTCAAGAAGCTCCCCGGTTTTAAGATAATGGCTCCCCCCGATGGGGAAATAATCAAAATCCAGATCAAAGCCGAGGCGCTTCGCCGAAGCGTCGGCGGCCCTGATCCCCTCTTCCGCGATCTCAGGGCCGATGCCGTCCCCCGGGATCACCGATATGCGATATTTTTTTTTCATGACCACACTGTCCGGAAAAAAGTTTGACGGGCGGGACGCCGGGCGAAGGACGGTTTCAAAACGGTCCCGGTTTTCCCTCGCCGGTTTTTTTCTTTTCGGGCCGCTTATGCCTGACATGGCGCCACAGGAGAAAGAAGGGCCCTGAAAGCGTGTATAAAACGGCCATGGAAAACAGGGCCACGGAGGGCTGCGCCGCGATGAAAATCAGGCCCAGAACCACGATGACCAGGGCGTTGAAATTCATCTTTTTGAACAGCTCGGGTTTTTTCTTAAAACTGTGATACCGGATGCTGCTGACCATCAGAAAGGCCAGGGTGTAGAGCATGACCATGATCACAGCCGGAAAAGCGTCCCCGGGAATGCCCATCGCCTGGAAAAAAAGCGCGGAGACGGCGGTCATGCCCGCGGCGGCGGGTATGGGAAGGCCCTGGAAATATTCCCCGCTCATGGAATCCGACTGGGTGTTGAAACGGGCCAGGCGAAGCGCCCCGCACACCATAAACAGGAAAGCCGCCAGCCAGCCGATCCTGCCCATGGGTCTGAGCGCCCACATGTACATCATCACCGCCGGCGCCATGCCGAAGGAGACCAGGTCGGCCAAAGAATCGTACTCCACTCCGAAACGGCTGGAGGTTCGGGTGGCCCGGGCGATTTTCCCGTCCAGGGAGTCGAATATCCCCGCGATCAGGATGGATATGGCCCCGGCCGTGTATTTCCCGTCTATGGCGGCCACAATGGCGTAAAACCCGCAAAAAATATTCAGGGTCGTGAAGATGTTGGGAAGAATATATATCCCTTTTTTAAGCCGCTCTTTTTCAAATCTTTTTTTCATCTGTTTTTTCCCCGTCAAGAATAATCCTGCCTTCCGGTTTCGGATCTTTGTTCCGTCATTCCAAATATCCCATGATGGAGGAGGCCGCCTTGACGCGGTCCCCTTTTTTCACGGAAAGCGTAAAATCCGGGGGCAGATACAGATCCACCCGGGAGCCGAAGCAGATCATCCCGAGCCTCTCTCCCCGTTTGACGGAGTCCCCGCCGGAAATGTCGCACAGAATCCGTCTGGCGATGAGACCGGCGATCTGAACCACACATATCGCATGACCCCGGTCGGTTTCAAGGAAAATCGCGTTATGCTCGTTTTGCTCCGACGCCTTGTCCAGGTTGGCCGAAAAAAAACGGCCCGGGAAATACCATATCTTTTTCACCTTTCCGCTTTCCGGAATCCGGTTCACATGGACATTAAAAACCGACATGAACACGCTGATCTTCACGCATTCCCCCGGGTAAAAATGTTTCCCGTCCGCGGTCCCGGCGAAAATCACCCGGCCGTCGGCCGGCGACACGAGGGCCTTTTCCCCGGAAGGAACGGGCCTTTGGGGGTCCCGGAAAAAAAAACAGACAAAAAGCGCGGCGCCCGAAAACGCCGCGGCGGCCCACCCCAGCCCGAACAGGGCGAAAAGAGCGGCGAAAAAGGCCAGGGCCCCTATGAGCGGCCATCCCGGCCTGGCGATGTTAAAGGCGAACGTTTTTTGATCCGGAAGGCTGAATGTGTCCATGGCTCCTTTCCTGTTGAAAATGAAATCATTCAGATTAACCAGAAAAAGAGAATAAAATCAACCCTAAAATCAAGGAAAAACCTGAAAAAGACGGGTCAGGGGCCGTCCGGGACCCGGAAACCGGGCTCCAGGAGGCGTCTTTTGACCTCGGCGTCCGGTTTTCTCACGTACCGGGGCGCCAGGGGGCCGGGACCCGGGCCCTTTTGTTTCTGAATTTTTTCCCGGGCCAGAAACGCCAGGGTGGACGGACGGAGATGGTGGTGGCACGAAGGAGGAAAAAAGGCCGCCTCCCCCAGGGTTTTTTCAATCAGGCCCCTTCGCCGAAGGGCCGCGTTTCCGATGAAAAAGCAGGGGCCTGTCAGGCCTTCCAGGGCCTTTCCAGGGGGCATGACCGCGTCATCCTGAAGGGTCTCCAGCCCGCTGTCGGCGAAACGGCAAAGGCGGAAAAACACCTCGCCCCGCCCGGCCTCCACAAAGGGAATGACGCGTCCGGAGGCAAAGGGGGCCTGCCAGGCCAGGGCCTTCAGACTGGGGATTCCCGCCGCCGGTTTTCCCGACGCCGCGGCCAGCCCCTGGATGGAGGCGACGCCGATGCGAAGGCCGGTGAAAGACCCGGGTCCTGTGGCGGCGGCGAAGGCGTCGATCTCCGAAATCGAAAGCCCGGCCATGTCCAGGGCCTGGCGGACCAGCCTCAAAAGATGCCGGGAGTGGGTCTGGCGGGTATTGGCGGATATCTCCGCGAGAATTTCCCCGTCCCCGCAGACGGCGACGGAGCAGATATTCGTCCCGGTGTCCGCGGCGAGAATCTTCATTCCGACTCTTTCAGGGCCAGTCTCAGCGCCTCGTCCACGTGTTTGACCGGGAAAAACTTGATTTTCTTTTTCACGCTGGCCGGCATTTCCTCTAAGTCTTTTTTATTTTTTTCCGGGATGATGATGGCGCGAATCCCTCCCCGGATGGCGCCCAGGGCCTTTTCCTTAAGACCGCCGATGGGAAGCGCCCGGCCCCGGATGGTGATCTCGCCGGTCATGGCGATGTATTGGTCCACGGGTTTTTCCACGATGGCGGAGATAATGGCCACGGCCATGGCGATGCCCGCCGAAGGGCCGTCCTTGGGAATGGCGCCGGCCGGCACATGGATATGGACATCGAGATTTTCAAAAAAATTCTCCTTCCTGCCCAGGGCCTTGAGACTGGAACGGGCATAGGTCACCGCCGCCTTGGCGGATTCCTGCATCACCTCCCCGATCTGGCCGGTCACCGTCAGCTCTCCCTTGCCGCTCAAAAAGGCGGCCTCGATGTAAAGCGTCTCTCCCCCGGCCTGGGTCCAGGCCAGCCCGGTGGAAAGCCCCACGGCGCTTTTTTCCTGGTCCATCTCCGGAATATACCTGGGGGGGCCTAAGTATTTCTTCAGGTTGGCGGCGGTCACGTGAAAGCGCCCCCGCAGCCCCTCGGCGATTTTCCGGGCCACCTTCCGGCACACGGCGCCCAGCTCCCGCTCCAGGTTTCGCAGGCCCGCCTCGGAGGTGTATTGGGAGATAATCAGGCCCAGCGCCCCGGGGCTGATGGAAATCTGGTTCCATTTAAGGCCGTTTTCCTTGATCCGGCGGGGCAGAAGATGCTTTCGGGCGATGATCCGTTTCTCGTCATAATCGTAGCCCGACAGCTCAATCACCTCCATGCGGTCTAAAAGGGCCGAAGGGATGGTGTCCACGCGGTTGGCGGTCATGATGAACATGACTCTGGACAGATCAAAGTGGAGGTTGAGGTAATGATCGCTGAACTCGGCGTTCTGCTCAGGGTCCAGGGCCTCCAGAAGGGCCGAGGATGGGTCGCCCCGGAAATCGGCTCCGATCTTGTCGATCTCGTCCATCATGAAGACCGGGTTGCGGGTCTTGCACTGTTTCAGGCCCTGGAGAATTCTGCCGGGCATGGCCCCGATGTAGGTGCGCCGGTGCCCCCGGATTTCGGCCTCGTCCCGGATCCCGCCAAGGGAAATCCGGGTGAACTTTCGTTTCATGGCCTGGGCCACGGCCTTTCCCAGCGAGGTTTTTCCCACGCCCGGGGGGCCCACAAAGCACAGGATGGGGCCTTTCATCTTGGGATTGAGCTTTCGGGCGCTTAAGTATTCCAGGATCAGGTCCTTGATCTTCTCCAGGCCGTGATGCTCCATGTCCAGAATGTCTTTGGCGCGCGGGATATCCATGACATCCCGGGTGGACTTGCTCCAGGGCATGGCCGTGAGCCAGTCCAGATAGGTCCGGACCACGCCTGACTCCGCCGAGTCGGGGTGCATCTGCTCCAGGCGCTTAAGCTCCTTATGGGCCTCTTTTTGGGCCTCGGCCGGCATTTTGGCCCGTTTGATCTTTTTCTCGTAGTCCTCAATCTCCACGGCCCGGTCGTCTTTTTCCCCCAGCTCCCGGTAAATGGCCCGGACCTGCTCTCTTAAAAAATGGTCCCGCTGATTTTTTGAAATCTCGTCTTTGACATCCGACTGGATTTTGGCCTGGATCGAGGACAGCTCCACCTCCTTGGTGAGCATGTCGTTGACCTTGCGAAGGCGTTTGACCGGGTCCGTGATCTCCAGAACCATCTGGGACTCCTCCACCTTCAAACGAAGGTTCGAGGCCACCAGGTCCGCCAGTTTGCCCGGGTCCGTGATGCTTTTCAGGATATTGGACACGTCGCCGGTGAACTCGCCCCGAAGCGACAGTATCTTCTCCGAATATTCCCGGATGTTCCGCATCAGGGCCTCCACTTCCATGGAGGTCTTTTCAAGCTCTTTGTCCTCAATGATTTCAGCGGCCACATAAAACATCCGCCTTTTCTGAATGTAGCGGACCACCCGGGCCTTGGCCACCCCCTGGACCAGGGCTTTCACCCGTCCGTCGGGCAGTTTGAGCATCCTGAGCGCCCGGCAGATGGTGCCCACCTCGTAAATGTCCGATGACTTGGGGTTTTCAGATGTCTGATCCTTCTGGGTCGCCAGGAAAAGATACCCGTCCCGGGCCACCGCTTTTTCAATGGCGCGGACGGATTTTTCCCTTCCCACGAAAAGGGGCAGAAGCATATCGGTGAAAATCACCACGTCCCGAACCGGCATCAGGGGCAGGGAGGCGGGTATATCTGATGGTTTGTCTTCCTCAAGAATACTGATCAAATCGTCTTTATCGGCCACGGCCATCTTGTCTCCTGTTTTTGTTGGGGGGCCCGGGATTTTTTAAAAAAAATGTGTATTTTTTCAAGCCGCCGGTGTAATAACCGGTGGGATGAAGGGCGGGATAAAAGCCCTGGATGCCATAAATATAACGCATATTTTGCCAATTACAACACAAATCCGCGCGTTTTTCTTTATTTTTCGAGCGGGAAAAGGATGGACGGACCGATGACGGCGGCGGTTTTAATCGTGTTTATGACAGGGGCCATCGTGGGGAGTTTTTTGAATGTGTGCGTGGCGAGAATTCCCGGGGGACGCTCCATTGTCCGGCCGGGGTCCATGTGCCCCCGGTGCCGGGCGCCCATCCGGTTTTACGACAATATCCCCCTTTTGAGCCAGGCGATCCTTCGGGGAAAATGCCGGCGGTGCGGGGGGCGGATATCCGTCCGTTACGCGGCGGTGGAGATCCTGGGGGGGCTGGCCGCCGCGGCGGTCTTTCTCCGCTTCGGTCCGTCCGTCCCCGGAATCGTTTATTTCGCCTTTATTTCGGCGCTCATCGTCATCGCCTTCATTGACGCCGCCCATTTCATCATCCCCGACTCCATCACGATCCCGGGAATTTTCGCCGGGCTCGGCGCCTCGCTCGTCCTGCCCGACTTGACCCTTTGGGACTCCGTCACAGGCGCGGGGGCCGGCGGAGGCGTCCTTTTCGCCGTCGCCTGGTCCTACAAAAAAATATCGGGAATCGAGGGAATCGGGGGAGGCGACATCAAGCTGCTGGCCATGATCGGGGCCTTCGCCGGATGGCAGGGGGCTTTGTTCTGTCTTTTTTCAGGGTCCACGGCCGGAACCCTCGCGGGCCTGGCCGTCATGGCAAAGGGAAAAAAGGGAATGAAGACCCCCATCCCCTTCGGGCCTTTTCTGGCCATGGGCGCGATTTTTTATGTGTTTTTCGGCGCCGTGATCCTTCGGGCGTTCTTCGATGTGTGATCCCGACGCCTGAAAGGCGCCGTCAGGGGCCGTCCAGCTCCCGGACATACCGGCAGGACTTGTCCGGGCACGCCAGGCGCCGGCCTGATTTCTTGGTTGTTTTTTCAAGCAGGTAGACAGAGCCGCACTGGGGGCAGGCCTCGTTCACGGGCTTGTCCCAGGAGGCGAATTTGCATTCCGGAAACCGGGCGCATCCGTAAAAAATCTTTCCCCGCTTGGATTTCCTTTCCACAATGTCGCCGTCGCAGTCTTTCCCGGGGCATTTCACCCCGGTGGCGCCGCCGGAACTCACGGACAGGGTGTTTTTGCACTCCGGGTATCCGGAGCACGCCAGAAACTCCCCGTATCTTCCCCTTTTGATAATCATGGGCCGGCCGCATTTGGCGCAGTCCCGGCCCGCCTCCTCGCCGGCCCGGGACTTGACGGGTTTGATTTTTCCCTTCTCGTCCCTTTCATAGTCGCTGGTGTATGAGCAGTCCGGGTAGGCGTCGCAGGCGAGATACGGCCCGTAGCGGCTGACTTTGAGATGCAGCGCGACTCCGCATTCGGGGCATTTCAGCTCCGTGGGAAACCCCACCCCCTTGATATTGAGCATGCCTTCAACGGCGGATTCCAGCTCCTGTTTGAAAGGGCCGTAGAATCCGGCCAGAATATCCGGCCCCCTGGCCGAGGCCGCCTCGACGCTGTCCAGGGAGTCCTCCATCCGCGCCGTGAAATCCACGTTGAGCACATCCGGGAAGTTTTCAACCAGAAGATCATTGACGATAAATCCCAGCTCATTGGGGCGGAAATAGCGCCGGACCAGATCCACATAGCCTTTGTCCCGTATGGTGGACAGGATGGCGGCGTAGGTGCTGGGGCGTCCGATTCCGTTCTCCTCCAGCTCTTTGACCAAAGACGCCTCGGAAAAACGGGGCGGCGGAGCCGTGAAATGCTGTTTGGGCTCGATTTTCTCAAGATCGAGCGGCATGCCCCCGGACAGATCGGGAAGCTGTGTTCTTTCGTTTTCTTTCCTGGCGTCCGTGGACTGGTACAGGGACATGAAACCCGGAAATTTCACCGAGGACCCCGAGGCGGAAAACGTGTAGGCCCCGGCTTTGATGGACGCCGACACCTTGTCGATGAGGGCCTGACTCATCTGGGAGGCCACAAAACGCTTCCATATCAGGGTGTAAAGGGCCAGCCCGTCCTTGTCCAGCGCCGACGCCGCCTTTTCCGGGGTGATGAAAACCGACGTGGGCCGGATGGCCTCATGGGCGTCCTGGACCTTTTTCCGGTTTTTGAAAAACCGGGGCCTGTCCGGGGCGAAGTCGCTCCCGAATGTGTCCCGGATAAAGGCCAGCGCCTCGCCGGCCGCCTCGGCCGATATCCGGGTGGAGTCCGTTCTCATGTATGTGATGAGCCCCGAGCGGTCCCCGGTTCCCAAATCCACGCCCTCGTAGAGTTTCTGGGCCACCGCCATGGTTTTTTTGGCGGTGAACCGAAGCTTTCGAATGGCCTCCTGCTGAAGTTTGCTGGTGATAAAGGGGGGAAGGGGGTTTCGTTTCGTGGTCTTTTTGACCACTTTCTCAACCTCATAGGTCTCATGGGACAAGTCCCGGACAATGGCCGCCGACGCCTCGCCGTCGGGAATCTTGATTTTTTTGCCGTCTTTCCGGGTCAGCCTGGCCGGGAAGGACGCGCCGTCGCCGGTCTTGAGAAGAGCGGTCACGGACCAGTATTCCTCGGGAACAAAGGCGTGGATGGCCCGTTCCCTCTCGCAGATGATCCTCACGGCCACCGACTGGACCCGGCCCGCGCTCAGCCCCCCTTTGACCTTGCGCCACAAAAGGGGGGAAATCTGGTAGCCCACCAGCCGGTCCAGTATCCGGCGGGTCTTCTGCGCCTCGTACTTATGGGCGTTGAGTTCCTCCGGGGACTGGATGGCCGCCCGCACGGCCTTGGGGGTCAGCTCGTGGAACAGCACCCGGTGAAACCGCCTCCCCTTTTTTTTCAGCGTCTCGGCCGCGTGCCAGGCGATGGCCTCCCCCTCCCGGTCGGGGTCTGGGGCCAGGTAGATGTCCATGGCCCCGGCGGCGGCCTTTTTCAGGGAAGAAATCACCTTTTTTTTCCCGGGGATGCCGGCGTACCTGGGTTTAAAACCGTCCTCGATGTCAATGCCCAGCTCCCGGGGCGGCAGATCCATGATGTGGCCCACGGTGGCCGCCACGTTGTAGCCGCCTCCCAGGTGCTTTTTAAGGGTTTTGATTTTGGCCGGAGACTCAACAATCACCAATGGTTTGCTCACTTTTTTCCCTCGTTTTGTCTTGACCCTCGTTTTGTCTTGAATGGGGTCGCCCTGGGGGCCGCTTCGGGCCCCGCTCCGTTTCAAAACCGGCCATGGCCGGCCGAACTCTGACAGATGGTTTGACTATCTGAAAGCGTCCGCCGTGTCAATGGCATTTTGGGTTCTTTTGGGAAAAAAGTGGGTCTTAAATCCCGGCTTTTTACTTTTTGTTTTTTTCCAGCTCCATGTCCCTCAACTTCCGTCTGAGAATTTTCCCCACGGCGCTTTTCGGCAATTCGTCAACGAATTCAATCATTTTTGGAACCTTATACGCCGCCAGGTTCTTTTTGCAGTACTCCGAGACCTCGCCTTCGGTGAGGTCGCTTCCCGTTGTTTTGACGATGAACGCCTTGACCGTCTCCCCCCGGTACTCATGGGGGATGCCCACCACGCACGCCTCGGCGATCTCGGGATGGTCGAACAAAACCCCGTCCAGCTCCACCGGGTAGATGTTATAGCCGCCGGCGATGATCATGTCCTTTTTCCGGTCCACGATGGTCAGGTACCCGTCCTCGTCGAATTTGCCGATGTCGCCGGTGTAAAACCACCCGTCCCTCAAATCCTTTTCGGTCTCATCGGGCCTTTTGTAATACCCGGCCATGATCTGGGGGCCCTTGATGACGATCTCGCCCTCCTCCCCGATTTCCATCTCCTTTGAGGGGTCGTCCGTCTGAACGATTTTCACATCCGTGTCCGGAAAGGGCAAACCCACCGTGCCCGGCTTGATGACCCCTCCCCAGGGAGTGCCGGCCGCCGCGGCGCTGGTTTCGGTGGCGCCGTAAACCTCGCAGATGAGTCCGCCGGTGATATCCTGAAGCTTTTTGATGGTGTCGGCCGCCAGGGGGGCCGCGCCTGAAAAAAAGCCCTTCACCGATGAAAAATCCAGTTTTTTGAAATCCGGGTCTCCCAGGAGTCCGGTGAAAATGGTGGGAACAGCCGGGATGAAGGTGGGTTTGAACTTTTTGATGAGCTGGATGTTGATTTTGGGCTCGGGCCGGGGGACCATGATATCCTCCATGGCCAGCCAGATCATCAGGTTCTGGACCACGGTGAAGCCGGCCACATGGAAGACGGGAAAATTCCCCATGACCCGCTCGCCCCCGGGCTCGATTCCGGTGATCCAGGCCACAAACTGCTGGACCTGCCGGCTTAAGTTGGAATGGGTGAGCATCACGCCCTTGCTCACGCCGGTGGTGCCCCCGGTGTAAAGAAGAGCCGCCAGGTCGTCCCACCGGCTCCGGTCCCCGGCCGGGGCCGGGCCGCTTTCTTTCATGAGACGCTCAAACTCCAGCACATCGGCCGTCTCCTCCACTTTTTTAAACATATCCTTTTTCACAAAGGGAAACAGCTGTTTTTTGGGAAAGGGAAGAAAGGAGTGAATGTGGCAGGCGATGATCTTCTCAATGCCGGTGTCCGGCTGGATGGAAAGCATCCGGGGAACCAGGAGCGACAGGGTGATGACCATTTTCGAATCCGAATCGTTGAGCTGGTGCGTCAGCTCCCTTTCGGTGTAAAGGGGATTGTTCTGGACCACTGTGGCCCCGATTCTCAAAATGGCCAGGTTGGCGATGATGGCCTGGGGAATGTTGGGCAGGCACACCGCGATTTTATCCCCGGGCCCCGCGCCCAGGCGGGTCAGGACCCCCGCGAAGCGATTCACCAGGTCCTCCAGCTCCCGGTAGGAAATTCTTTTTCCCATGTAATTGAGCGCCGGGCGGTCGGGAAAATCGGCGGCGGACCGGGAAAGGGCCTGGGGAATGGTGGTTTTTTCGTACTCAATGTTTTTGGGAACCCCGGGCGCGTAAGATTGATGCCAGATTCTTTCCTCCATGACAACTCCCTCCTTGTCTTGTTGATCGATGAATGAGATATAAATCTAAAGATGCAGCGCCTTTCGGGCCTCGGCCGGGGAGGCGGGCTCCCGGCCGGTTTCCCGGACGATTTTCACCAAAGCCTCCACCAGCGCGCCGTTTGAGTCCGCCCGCGCTCCGTCGGGCAGGTAAAAGGTGTCCTCCAGGCCGGTCCTGACGTTTCCCCCCATTTCCAGACACCGGCGGTGAAGGCGCCAGATTTTTTCCCTTCCGGTTCCGGTGGCGATCACCTGCCAGCTGGCGTTTTCGGGCAGCTCCTTTTCCAGGATGGGGAGAAGGTCCGCGCTGGAAGGCATGCCGCTGTCCACCCCCATGACAAAGGAGAGGTGGGCGTCTCCCTCAAACATGCCGCTGGCCTTGAAAAGGGCCACGCTTCGAACGATTCCGGTGTCAAAGCACTCGAATTCCGGCGCCACGCCGCAACGCGTCATGACCTCTAAGAATTTCTCGATTTTCTCCACCGGGTTGTCGAAAAGAACCGGGGGCCACGCCCACTGGCCGTCGCCGCGTATCTTGAGATAATTCAAAGAGCCGGCGTTGCACGCGGCCATCTCCGGACGGAACTTTTCCAGACAGGCCAGAGGGCCGGACAAATCGTCGCCCAGGACCCCGGTGCTCATGCAGATGAGAATGTCCGGGACCCTTTCTTTAATGGCGTCCAGGATATCGCCCACCATCTGAAGATCCCAGGTGGGAAAGGCCCCCAGCCCCGGCCGCTGGTCCCTGAAATGACAGTGCAGAATCGAGGCCCCGGCGTCATGGGCCTCGGCCGCCGCCGCGGCCATCTCATCCGGCGTCACCGGCACGTTAAATTTGGCCGGGTCCGTCAACACCCCGGTCAGCGCGCAGGTGACCACCGCTTTGTCGCTTACGCTCAATTTCGTCCTCCTTTCAAAAAGCCCCGGGCACAGTTTCCGCCCTTCATTTTATTAATTTAATTTTCAAATCCTTTTTTCATCCATTTTCCTAATTCAATTTATTCAAAAAGGCAAGCATTATCCCGATCCGGACCGGCCCGTTTTTTAAGGCGGCGTCTTGATTTTGGTCTAAGAAATGTGGTAAAAGTTCATTTTTGTCTGATTGAAACCCCTTAAAAACGTAAGCCGTCATCATGCCCACGATCCCATTCACGTCCCCATCGCGCGAGGCGCCCGTTGTCGAGTCCATGAAAGGAATCGTGGAGCGGGTGACCTACCACAACCCGGAAAACGGGTGGTCGGCGCTGCGCGTGTCGCCCCTGGGCGAGCCCCATCGGCTGGAGACCGTCATCATTCACCAGACCCGGGCCTTCCCCGGCGCCACCATGGAGTTTTCCGGCTCCTGGACCACCCACCCCAAATTCGGCCGCCAGT
The DNA here is from genome assembly GCA_900659855.1 of Candidatus Desulfarcum epimagneticum. Taxonomy (NCBI): domain Bacteria; kingdom Pseudomonadati; phylum Thermodesulfobacteriota; class Desulfobacteria; order Desulfobacterales; family Desulfobacteraceae; genus Candidatus Desulfarcum; species Candidatus Desulfarcum epimagneticum. The sequence goes on along the minus strand of CAACVI010000051.1, from coordinate 49,988 downwards.
TCAAAGCGTCAAACGCCGTTGAAAAAAAACCGGCCACCGCCGCGGCGCTGGAAAAATACCTCGGATCGGGGCTCATCAAGGGGGTGGGGCCCAAAACCGCGAAAAAAATCGTCGGCCATTTCAAAGACCGCGCCCTGGATGTCTTTGAGACGGACATTAAGCGGCTGACGGAGGTCCCGGGCATCGCTGAAAAAAAACTCGCGATGATCAGCGGCGCGTGGGCCGAGCACCGGGCCGTGCGGGACGTGATCATGTTCCTGCAATCCCATGGCGTCAGCGCCCTTTTCGCGGTCCGCGTTTACCGGGAATACCGGGATGACGCCGTCGAAATCGTGTCCCGGGACCCCTATCGCCTGGCCCGGGACATTTACGGGATCGGATTTTTCTCGGCGGATCAAATCGCCCTGAGCCTGGGATTCGGAGAAAAGAGTCCGGAAAGAATCGCCGCCGCCATCCGGCATGTTCTGTCGGCGGCCCGGGACCGGGGCCACTGCTATCTCACCGTCTCCCAGACCCGGGAAGAGGTCCGGGGGCTTTTGCGCCTGGAGCCCGGGGACACATCCACGGATGAACGGGTCCTGGGCCTGATTGACAGGATGCGGGAGACCCGGGAGATCATGACCCGTGAAAAAACCCTTGAGGACGGCGCCGGGGCGCTTTTATGCTACGCCCGATCCCTTTATTTCGATGAGCGGACCGTGGCTGAAAAAATTCTGAGCATGGCGCGCGCGCGGCCGGTGGAACAGCCGGACATGGCGCGGGTGGAGGTCTGGCTTGAGAAACATCGCCGGATGACGGGCGTGGCCTTGAGCGACGAGCAGACCCGGGCGCTGAAAAAAATCCTGGGTGAAAAAATATCCGTTCTCACCGGGGGCCCGGGATGCGGCAAAACCACCCTGACCCGGGTTCTGGTCCGGCTCCTGGAGGCCATGGGGCTGAAGGTCCTCCTGGCCGCCCCCACGGGCCGGGCCGCGCAGCGCATGATGGATGTCATCGGAAAAGAGGCCAAAACCATCCACCGGCTCCTGGAATGGAAAGGCGCCGGGTTCGTCCGGAACGAGGAGCGCCCACTGGAGGCGGATTTCATTGTGGCGGACGAATGCTCCATGCTGGATATCAGCCTGGCCGCCTGCCTTTTAAAGGCGTTTCCGAAAAACGCCCAGGCCCTTCTCATCGGCGACGCCGACCAGCTTCCGTCCGTGGGGGCCGGAAACGTCCTCAAAGACATCATGGCGTCCGGCGTCGTCCCCTGCCACCGGCTCAAAAAAATATTCAGGCAGGCGAGACAGTCCCTCATCGTGCGCCACGCCCATGAGATCAACCAGGGCCGGATTCCCAAAATCGACTCCCCCTTTGAAAATCCCGGGCTCTGGGAACAGGGAGACGACTGCCTGTTCATCGACTCCGACGAGGCCACCCGGGAGCAGCTGGCCTTTATTGCCCGGGTGAAAAAAATCGCGGAGCAACGCCGGGAAGACACGGCGGACGGCGGTGCCGATCCTTACGAGTTCAGAATCGACGACCCGGCCTCGCCCTGGGAGACTGAAATGACGATTCCTGATAAATTCCGGCACGTGGACCTTCAAGAGCTGGCCCGGGCCGAAAACGGGGTCCGGGAGCTTTGCGCGGTGTTGAAACAGGTCCATCCCTGGTCGTCTCTGCGCTACGGGCTTTCGGCCGCCCGGACCATCGTCAAACTCTATGTGGACTGGATTCCCAAATACTTGGGCCCCGGCCGGGAGACACAGGTCCTGACGCCCATGACCCGGGGGAGCCTGGGCTCCGTGAATTTAAACCGCCTGCTCCAGGAATCGGCCAATCCCCCCGGCCCCGGGAAAAAACAGCTCGTGTTCGGCGACAAAATCCTCCGGGAGGGCGACCGGGTCATCCACCGCCGGAACAACTACGACCTGGGGGTGTTCAACGGCGACATCGGCGTCATCCGGGAGGTGGATCCCCAAAACGCCTCATGCCGGGTGTCTTTTTTCCCGGACTCCAGGCAGGCGCGCTACAGCCGGGAAAACCTTCCCGAGCTGGATCTGGCCTACGCCATCACCATTCACAAGTCCCAGGGAAGCGAGTTCGACGCCGTGATCACGCCGGTTTTCACCCAGCATTTTAAAATGCTTTTCAGAAACCTCATTTACACCGCGCTCACCCGGGGCAAAAAGCTGGCTGTTTTAACGGGAAGCCGCCGGGCCCTGGCCATGGCGGTGAAAAACCGGGACGCCGCCGTCCGCCAGACCTGCCTGAAAAGTCTTCTGGAAAAAGGCGAAAGCGAAACCCCCCGGGAATAAAAATTTCCGCCGGCCGCGTTTTTGTCCCTTGACACGACCCGGCGAATCAAATATATTCCAACATTTAAAAAAGCGACGCCCCCTTTGCCTGGGTGGCGGAATTGGTAGACGCAAGGGACTTAAAATCCCTCGGTCTTAAATGGCTGTGTGAGTTCGATTCTCACCCCAGGCACCAAATCCGAGCGGGGGCCGGCCCGGAAGGGTCGGCCCCTGTTCCCGGCGTATTTGAGTTTTTCCGCGCGATCCCGCCTCTCTTCATTCGCATCGGTCTGTCCCCGCGCCTCTTTCCAGTTGGGGATGACAGCGCTTTTCAAAATATTCCGATCTGGTTTAACGGAAAATCCTCACACATATCCGATCCCTTTCGGCGAATCAAAAAATTTCTTTTATTTTTACAGTTAAATCAATTCATTAAAGCTTAACGCCGTTTCTTTCCAGAGAATGTTTAAACAAACGTGTTGACATGACCGCGCGTGTTTTTGTATAAGGTTTATGCATAATGTTGTTCAATGTTTTTTAATCTTAAAACACTTGATAAACTCGTAAAAAATGGGTCCGACGGCGTCGTAAAAATTCGATATACAAGGCGCAGTGATTTTTTGAGACTGAGGCCATACATATAGTATGCCGAAGGAACAAAAAAACGCTGGAACGCAGTAGATCGGATTTTTTACGATGCCGTCACTTGTGACAAGCCATGGAAAACTATCTTACAATAAGCCAGGCCGCCAAAAAAATCGGTGTAAGCTCAGCGACTTTGAGACGATGGGACAAATCCGGAAAATTCCCTTCTCAAAGGCATCCCATTAATAATTACCGGGTTTACAACGAAGACCGGATTGAGCTTGTGATAAAAGAATTAAGGCAGCGGTATATCACCGACTATGCCGATTCTTTGCGAATTCAGGCCAAACCGGTTTTTGAGACAGGACTTGGAAAATTATTTAACGAGGACGCCGCGACTTTTTTTAAAACAATAGAAACGTCATCGGTTCAACTTGTTTTCGCCGACCCGCCGTATAATATCAAAAAAGCGGAATGGGACACGTTTGACTCTCAAAAACAATATGTGGATTGGAGCATGGAGTGGATTGAGGAGGCCCATCGGGCGCTGACGCCCGACGGCAGTCTCTATATTTGCGGATTTTCTGAAATATTAGCGGACCTCAAATGGGCCGCAAGCCGTTTGTTTAAGGGCTGTAAATGGCTGGTCTGGTACTATCGAAACAAGGCCAATCTTTCCAATGACTGGGGGAGATCTCATGAAAGTTTGCTGCACTTTAGAAAAGGCAAAAAAAATATTTTTAATGTGGATGAGGTCAGGGTTCCCTATAATGCCCACACCCTTAAATACCCCAGACATCCCCAGGCCAAAACTTCGCAATACGGCAATGGCAGGAGCTATGTCTGGACGCCGCATCCAAAAGGAGCGAAACCAAAGGATGTGCTGGAAATACCGACATTAACCAACAACTCCTGGGAGAGGGAAAAACATCCCACCCAAAAACCCATTGAATTGGTTCGAAAGTGTGTGCTGGCCTCTTCGAACCCGGATGGTCTGATTGTGGATCCTTTCGGCGGGTCTGGAACGACTTATGCGGTGGCCGAGGCCTTCAACCGCAAATGGCTTGGAACTGAAATCAATCTGGAATATTGCGAAATAATAAAAAAAAGACTCCAGAACCGCGAGCATATTCAAAGAATCGCAGACACCGGCGAGGAAACGGAGACGGCGCAAAGACGCAGAAGATTAAGGGGATAACAATTTCCAGATATCCTCTGTGAGGAATTTGGAAAAAGGCCAAATGTGATCACTGTATGGATTTTTCCGGGTTATGGGAGGCGGGTCCGCAAAATAGACGCCATCCAGTTCCGTTAAAAATTTAGTGTAAACCATGAACAAGCCGGACACAAACGTGTGACTGATCTTTTCAGTTTCTTTTCTCTGGACATCATTCAGGAAAATGCCGACTACTTTCACGGGGCGCCCGGCAAACTTCTCCATTAAAAGTTTGTCGAGAAATATTTTACCCATTCTGTCTTTTGATGTGGTTTTAAGCGAAACGACCACTTCGTCTTGATCTATCGATTTCGTGTTTGATTTCATGGAGCTGTGCGGAGAGATAATAATATCGGTCTCACACGAATAGAATTTTTCCCCATCCTCGAACGGATAGGGAATTTTGAAAACCATTTTTTTGTTTTCAATGCCCAACTGGGTGACAATGAGACGGATCAGCTCTTCAAACCTGTTTCCGACATGCTTTCTTGCGCTGTTGGGGTTGCACAAAAAATCCATTCCGATCCCAACAGACTGCTGAAGGGTGTAAACCACCGAATCAATGAGACCGCATTCTTCCTGCGAGACCGATTTTTTGTCTCTGATTTTTTTAAGAATGGACAGAAACTCTTTGTATCCCTTGTCAAAATCTTCGATTCTGAAAATGAACAACTCTTTATTGACCGGACGGGCGAATTTTGATGTCCCGGCGACTTCCGAGGACAGGATGAGATAATCTCCGGATTCTGTTTTTTTAGAGACGATATCGGGCAGGTAACCCAGAACTCTTCGGGCGACATCCGAAAATTCATCAAGGCTTTGTCTGGCGGCTTGCAGGTCTTCCGGCAATGGTTTCATTTGTTTGTCATTTCCGTCCATTTTGACCGTTAGATACTACAGGCGCCCTGGAAAGTCAACGAATGCCGGTCCGGTTTCCCGGAAAAACTTGACACTTTCCCCAATTAAAGATATTTCCATACAAAAAACCCCGTCGCCGGGCGGGCGTCATCCCGCGCGAAAAGCGGCCGGCGAATAAAATCATTGGCAAGCGTTCACAGGACGCCGTATCTGCTGCGTTACCGGGCCTTTGAAGTACAAGAGTACGTCTTCAGGCCCGGCGCCTTGCATATTCGACGCCCTGCAAACGCTTACAATTCAGCAGGTATCATATATTGATCATCTTGGACCCGTAAATCGGCACAACTATTAGATAGATCAGACTCAGGAATACAAAAGACGGAAAGGATAAAAGAAATGACCCAACCTGAAAAAATAACCCTGGAAGAGGACGGATCCCTTTTGGTTCCGGATACCCCCATTATTCCATTCATCGAAGGGGACGGCATCGGCCCGGACATATGGCGCGCCTCGAAAATGGTCCTGGACAGCGGTGTGACGGCCGCCTACGGCGGAAAACGGCGAATCTCCTGGCTGGAGACCTACGCCGGTGAAAAAGGCTTCAACCAGACCGGCGAGTGGCTCCCCGACCAGACCCTGGACACCATCCGGGAGCACGCGGTGGCCATCAAGGGGCCGCTCACCACCCCGGTGGGAGAGGGCATCCGCAGCGTGAACGTGGCCATACGCCAGAAGCTGGATCTTTACGCCTGCGCGCGGCCCGTGAGACATATACCCGGGGTCCCCAGCCCGGTGAAAAACCCGGAAAAAATCAATATCACGGTTTTCAGGGAAAACACCGAGGACCTGTACGCCGGAATCGAATGGGAATCGGAATCCGAAGGGGCCGGCGCCGTGGCGGATTTTTTAAAGAAAAAAATGGGAATCCCCCTGCCCGACAAATCCGGAATCGGGATCAAGCCCATCAGCCCGGGGAACACCAAACGCCTGGTGAAAAAAGCCGTTTTATACGCCATTGAAAACGATCTGCCCAGCGTGTGCCTGATGCACAAGGGAAACATCATGAAATTCACCGAAGGCGCCTTTTCCAAATGGGGCTACGAGGCGGCCCTTGAGTATTTCGGGGATTCGGTGATCACCGAGGCGGACCTGTTTGAAAAACACGGGGGACAAAGGCCCGAGGGGAAAATCGTCATCAAGGACCGCATCGCGGACATGCTCTTTCAGCAGGTCCTCCTGCGGCCCGACGAGTACCACGTCATCGCCACCCCGAATCTCAACGGCGATTATATCTCCGACGCCCTGGCGGCCCAGGTGGGGGGGCTTGGAATGGCGCCCGGCGCCAACATCGGCGCCCAGTGCGCCGTGTTTGAGGCCACCCACGGCACCGCTCCCAAATACGCGGGGCTGGACAAGGTCAACCCCGGCTCTTTGATTCTTTCAGGCGCCATGATGCTCCGGCACATGGGATGGAAAGAGGCGGCGGACCGGGTGGAGGCCGGGCTTGAAAAGGCCGTGGCCGACGGCATCGTCACCTATGACCTGGCCCGTCAGATCGAGGGGGCCGAAGAGGTGTCGTGCTCCCGGTTTGGAGAGGCTGTGGCTGAGCGGGCGAAGGAAAAGACAGACTCGTAAGAAACCGAATTAAACGGCGTCGTAAAATTCGATATACAAGGCGCGGCGTTTTTTTGAGAGTGAGGCCATACGCATAGTATGCCGAATGAACAAAAAAACGCTGAAACGCAGTAGATCGGATTTTTACGACGCCGTTCGCAAAGGAAAAATCCATGAAAGGCATTCTCATCCGCTGGCTGGTCCTGACCGGCGCGGTGATCATCTGCGCGTTTCTGCTGGACGGGATCCGCGTGAGCGGGTTTTTATCCGCGCTTTTCGCCGCCGCCATGCTGGGGATACTCAACGCGTTTTTCCGGCCCGTGGCCCTGATTCTGACTTTGCCCCTCAATCTGTTGACCCTGGGCCTGTTCACCTTTGTGGTGAACGCCGCCATGCTGAAAATGGTGTCCGCCATCTCCCCGGGATTCCAGGTGTCGGGATTCTGGCCGGCGGTTTTCGGCTCCCTTCTCATCAGCGCGGCAAGCTGGCTGCTCAACTCCTTTATCAACGGCCGGGGAGGCGTGGGGTATATCGATTTGAAACACAGGGGCCGGGGCCGGGACCATATCAATTTGAAACGTCGGGGCCCGAACCGGTGGGAATAAAAGAAAAGGCGCTCACCGGAGCAGGGCCGGGTCGGTGAGCCCGGCTTTTTCAAACCCCTGTTTTCGCAAAACGCAGCTGTCGCACTCCCCGCAGGCCAGACCCCCGGGGGACGGGTCGTAGCAGCTGTGGGTCTTTGAAAAATCCACCCCCAGCGCCAGCCCCTTTTGAACGATCTGGGCCTTGGTCATTTGAATGAGCGGGGTTTGGACTCTGACGCGGCCCCGCCCTTCGACGCAGGCCTTTGTGGCCAGGTTGGCCATGCGCTCAAACGCCTCGATGTACTCCGGCCTGCAATCGGGATAGCCGCTGTAATCAATGGCGTTGACGCCGATGAAGATGTCAAAGGCCCCCAGGGTCTCGGCCCAGGCAAGGGCCAGGGACAGGAAAACGGTGTTTCGGGCCGGCACATAGGTGACGGGGATGGCCTCCGGCTCCCCATCCGGGGCCGCGCCTTTGGGAACGGCCATGGGGCCGGTCAGAGCCGATCCGCCGATTTTGTCCAGGTCCACGCGCAGGACCAGGTGGTCCCGCGCCCCGAAATCCGAAGCCGCCTCCCTGGCCGCGTCCAGCTCCAGGGCGTGGCGCTGGCCGTAATCAAAGCTCAGGGCATAGCGCTCAAACCCCATCTCCCGGGCCATGGCCATGACGGTGGTGGAATCCAGACCCCCGCTTAGAAGGACCACGGCTGCTTTTTTGGTTTTGGACATAATAAGAATCCTGAAAAAATTAAAAAATTAAGGAAAAAGGGATTTATATAGCCGATGGGCCGTCCCAGAGTCAACAGACAAAAAAAAGCTTTGATGAAACAAATCCCATGAAATCCATCGCCCGGTTAAAAAACCCCGTGATGGCGTACGACTGGGGGTCCAGAACCCTTCTGGCCGATTTTCTCGGCCGAAAAGCGCCCCTTGACCCGGACGCCGCTGAAGGGCCGAAGCCCGAAGCCGAGCTTTGGATGGGCGCCCATCCCAAGGCCCCGTCCCGGGTGGAGACAAACGGGGAATGGGCGCCGCTGGACCGCGTCATTGAAAAAAACCCGGCGGACTGCCTCGGCCCCGAAACAGCGGCGAAACGCTCCGGACGCCTTCCCTTTCTGTTTAAAATCCTGGCGGTTGAAAAACCCCTTTCCATCCAGGTCCATCCCACAAAATCCCAGGCGCGGGAGGGATTTGAAAAGGAATCGGGACAAGGCGTCCCCTTAGACGCCCGGGATCGAAACTACCGGGACAAAAGCGCCAAAACCGAGATCATCCACGCCATCTCCCCCTTTCGCCTCATGGCGGGTTTCCGTCCCGTTGAAGACATTGTGAAAAATTTTCAGCCCTGCCGCTCAAAAGCGCTGGAGGGGGCGCTGTCCGGGCTTGAGAAACGTCCGGACCCTGGGGGCCTGGGACATTTTTACCGATCTCTCATGACCCTGGGGGCCGGGGCCCGGGCCGGCGTCATTCAAAAAGCCGCGGCGGCCGCCGCCGACTCCCCTCAAAACGAGACGTCCCGGTGGGTGTTAAGGCTTCATAAACTCTATCCCGGGGACATGGGGGTCCTGGGCCCCCTGCTGTTCAACCTGATTCGCCTTGAGCCGGGCCAGGCCCTGGTCATCGACGCCGGAACGCCCCATTCCTACCTGGAGGGCCTGGGCGCCGAGCTGATGAACAACTCGGACAATGTGGTCCGGGGGGGGCTGACCTCCAAACACATGGACATCCCTGGGCTTTTGAAAATCCTGGACTGGAAGACCGGCCCGCCCCTCCCGGCGGCGCCGGAAAAGATCGGGAAACACGAGCGCGTCTTTCGCGCAAACCGGCAGGATTTCTCTCTGTCAGTCCTGACCTGCGCGGAAAAACCCCTGGCGGCGCGGCGGCGCGGCCCCGAGGTTCTGCTGTGCGTGGAGGGAGCGGCCAAAATCATCTCCGGCGGGGCGCCCCCCCTGGTTTTGAAAAAAGGACGCTCGGCCTTTGTCCCGGCCCGGGCGCCGGGTTACGCCGTGTCGGGGCCCTGCCGGATATACAAAGCCGGCCTGGCCGGTCCGGTTTAAGAATCCGGTTTTAAGAATTGGGCTCAACGCCATGCCGGGCCAGCTTCCGGTAAAGGGTCTTGCGGGTGATTCCCAAAAGCCGGGCCGCCCGGGTTTTGTTTCCCCCGGACGCCTCAAGGGCCTTTTCAATGGCCGCGCGCTCCATCTCCTTAAGGTTTCCGCCGCCCTCCCCCATGGTCAAAGCCGCGTCGCCGTCCGGCGCGCGCTCAAAGTCCTGGAACAGATCCCCCGCGTCCAGGTAGTCTCCCCGGCCCAGAACCACCCCCCGTTCCACGGCGTTCATCAGCTCCCGGACATTTCCCGGCCAGTCGTGTCTCACCAGAACATCCATGGCCGCCGGGGTGAAGCCCTGGATGTTTCGGTTGTTTTTTTGGGCCAGCTCCTTTAAAAACCGGGCCGCCAGCAAAGGGATGTCCCGCCGTCTGTCCCGAAGCGGGGGAACATCAAGGGCGATGACGTTCAGGCGGTAAAACAAATCCCGCCTGAACCCCCCTTCCCGGACCATGTCCTCCAGGTCCCGGTTGGCGGCGGCGATGACCCGGACATCCACATGAATGACCGCGTCCCCTCCCACCCGGGTCACCTCCCTTTCCTGGAGGGCCCGAAGCAGCTTGGCCTGCATGGGATAGGGCATTTCGCTGACCTCGTCCAGAAACAAAGACCCCCCTTCGGACTGGACGAACTTCCCCTCCCGCCTTCGGTCGGCGCCGGTGAAGGCGCCCTTTTCATGGCCGAACAGCTCGGATTCCAAAAGGGTCTCGGTCAAAGCCGCGCAGTTGATCTTCACAAAGGGGCCGTTTTTCCTGGGGCTGCCGTCATGAATGGCTGAGGCGATGACCTCCTTGCCCGCGCCCGACTCTCCCCGGATCAGAACCGTGGCGTCCGAGGCCGCCACCCGGGCCGCCATGTCCAGAAGGCGAATCATGGAGGGAGAATCCCCCACGATCCGGCTCCGGTCAAAGCCCGGAGCCGGGTCGGACTCCCGGGTTTCGTCCCTGGGCCGGGTTCGCTCAATGGCCCGCCGGATGATGTTTTTCAGCTTGTCGAAATCCAGGGGCTTTTCCAGGTAGTCATAGGCGCCTTTTTTCAAAGCCACCACGGCGTTTTCCACCGAGGAGTAGGCCGTCATGATGATCACCGGCACGGCCGGGTTGAAGGACATGATCTCCTCCAGGGCCTCGATGCCCGAGACTTTAAGCATGCGGACGTCCATCAGAACCAGGTCAAAGGGCCGCTCGCGGGTCTTTTCAATGGCGGCGGAGCCGTCGTCGGCCTCTTCCACATGGTATCCCCAGCCGCCCAGGAGCGCGGCCAGCATGGCCCGGTGGGCCGGGTCGTCGTCCACCGCCAGAATGGAGGGTCTTTTTTTCATGTCATCGCCTCTTTAAAAACAGTTTGAACTCGGCCCCGCCGGTCTCCCGGTTGGCGGCCCGGATATCGCCCCCGTGGGCCTTGACGATGTTGCGCGTCATGGCCAGCCCCAGGCCCGATCCCGAGGGTCTGGTGGTGAAATAAGGGTCGAATATCTTTTCCATGCTCCCCTCAAATATCCCCGGCCCCGTGTCTGAGACCACGACCTCAAGGCCCCCGGGGTCGTCCTTCAGACAGACCGACAGTATCCCCCCTTCTCCCATGGCCTCCAGGGCGTTTAGAAAAAGATTTAAAAACGCCTGGGCGATCCGGTCGGAGTCGGCCCGGATTTCCGGGTCCCGGGCCGAAAACCGGGTCCGGATTTCAATCTTCTGTTCGGCGGCCTGTCTTTCAATGGTCCGGATGGAATTTTCCAGAAGAGTCTGGATGTTTAAAGGCGTTTTGGAAATCGCCGGGGGTCCGGCGAAATCCAGAAGCTGCCCCAGGGTCCGGTTCACGCGCTCGATTTCACTGATCATCATGGAGGCGATTCGGGCGTTTTCCCTCGCGTCCCCGTAACGCTCCATAAAATAGGTGGCGAAGCCCTTGATGGAGCTGAGCGGGTTTCGGATCTCGTGGGCCACCCCGGCGGCCAGGCGCCCGGTCGAGGCCAGGCGTCGGGAGGTCTCCACCTCGCTTTGAAGGGCCTTTTGCGTCGAAAGGTCCCGAAACAAAAACACATGCCCCAAAAACGCCCCGGATTCGTCTCTGAGCGTGGAGGCCCCGGCCTGGAGGGGAATGTCACGGCCGCCGGCCCGGCAGCGGATTTCGGTTTCCACCGACGGCTTTTCGGAATCCAGGCCCCGGGCCAGATCGAAAAGCGCGCCGGGCAGCGCGTCGGCGGCGTCCCGGCCCAGGACATCGGCCGGGTCCGCGTCCAGTATCTTTCCCGCCACGCGGTTGAAAAGCGCCACGCGCCCCGTTTCATCGGCCACCGCCACCCCCGCCGGCATGTGGCGGACCAGGTTGCCCGAAACGGCCTTTTCCCGGGAAAGGGAGGCCTTATCCGAGCGGCGCTGCTGAAATCCCATGAGCAGGGCCACGCCTGAAAAGGCGATCAAAAGAAGAAGAACGCCCATAAACACGGTATGCCGGGCTTCGGTCATGCGGGCCTCCTCCAAAGGCCCCATGTCCAGACCCACAAAGATCACCCGGGGGCCGGCGAAGATATGCCCGGGGTCAAGGCCGCCCGGGACCATGCCCGGGGGAAAAAGCGACGGGGAAAATCTCCGCCGGACCTCGAATATTTTCTCCCCGCCGGGCCCGCCCGCCACACGCCACTTCAAATCCCCGGACCGGACGGCCCCGGGAAGATCGACTTTCCCGCCGTACATGGAAAAAATCCCCGAAGGGTCGCTGTGGGCCAGGATCAGTCCCCCGGCGTCCGCCACCATGATGTACACAATGTCGGGCTGCTCCCCGGTTTTGGCCAGAAGCCGCTGGAGCTGGGGGTCGCTCCAGTGAACACCCATCTCGGCGGCCCGGCTCCCGGCCTCGATGGAGGCGATGACGGCGGCCCCCTTTTCCAGAAGCATGCGGGTGAAATATTTTTTCTGCCGGCTGATGTCGTCCGATGTCATGTAGAAAAACAAAGGAAACAAAACCGCCACCGCGCCCAGGATGACCCAGGGCAGACCCGATTTTTCAAATATGCGGGTTTGAAACGTTTTCATTTTTTTAGCCGTTTTTCAGTCTCAACGTCGAATCAGACCTTGATTTCCAAGGCTCAATCATTTATGTCTTTTTAGCATATATGCCTGTTTTATATCAACCTTAAAGAAAAGGGCTTTTCGCCGCCGCCGGCGAAACCGCCCGTCGCCATAAGGAGCCATGCCATGCCGAATCCGCCCGGGAGTCAAACCGCCCCTTTGATTGAAAAAGAAACCGTCCGACAGGCCCTTGACGACCAGAGCCCGGCCTCCCAGAGAAGAAGACGCTTCCGCCCGGATGTGTGCGACGTGTTCAAAGCCGGCCGGACCGGCCTTGAGACCGACGAACGATTTGTCTTTGACATCCACCGGGAGGCGGCCCGGAAACTGCCCGATCTCATCCACGCCCGGGTCCTGAGGGTGTCCGGGGGGCAGAATCTCGGAGAGGCCCACGCCAGAGAATTCTCAAAAAAACGCCGGATCGGGATCGTGTTTTCAGGGGGCCCCGCGCCCGGCGGCCACAATGTCATCGCCGGTCTTTTCGACGCCGCGAAAAAGGCCAACCCCGAAAGCGAGGTTTACGGATTTATCCTGGGGCCCGACGGCGTCATGGACGGACGCGCCGTTTTGCTGGATGAAAAAACCATCGACGCCCACCGGAATATGGGCGGCTTTTCCATGATCCAAACCGGCCGGGCCAAAATCGACACGCCCGAAAAAACGGCCATGGCGAAAAAAACCTGCCGGGACATGGGCCTGGACGCCCTGGTGGTCGTGGGGGGCGACGACTCCAACACCAACGCGGCCTTCCTGGCCCAGCACATGCTGGCCGACGGGGTCCAGGTCATCGGGGTCCCCAAGACCATCGACGGCGATGTCCAGGCCAAAGACAGCAAAGGCGAGGTTCTTTGCGCCATGTCCTTCGGCTTCCACTCGGCGGCCCGGGCCTTTTCCGAATCCGTCAGCCGCTTGTGCTCGGACTGCGCCTCGGACGCGAAATACTGGCATGTCTGCAAGGTCATGGGACGCTCCGCCAGCCATCTGGCCCTTGAGACGGCCCTGCAAACCCACGCCCCGATCACCCTCATCGGGGAGGACATCGCGGAGTACACGGATCTGGAAAGGGAAAAAAAAGCCCGGGAGAAAAACGCCATCGATCCCTCGGCCTACGGCATGACCCTCCGGCGCCTGTCCCGGGTCATCTGCGACGCCATTGTCCGAAGGGCCGGGGCCGGGAAAAATTACGGGGTCATGGTCATCCCGGAAGGCGTTCTGGAATTTGTCAATGAAATCCAGACCTTTATCATCAAGCTCAACGCCATCATCGGCGAATACAACCGGGTCCGCGACACCGCCTTCCACGATGATTTCCCCCTGCTCAAAGACAAGCTGGAGCGACTGGCCAGGATGGCCCGACGCGCCAGGGAGAAAAACGAGCCCTCGGTGTGGAACTCCCGGGACGACGATCTTTTCAACGACCTGCCCGCCTTTTTCCAGGAAGGGCTCCTGTCTCAGCGCGACAGCCACGGCAATTTCCAGTTTTCCCTGGTGGAGACCGAAAAGGTCATCATGGGCCTGGTCAAAGATTACCTGGAGATTTTAAAGGAAAAAGGCGTTTACAAAATCGGGATCGAGCGCCGGATTTACGAAAAAACCCTTGAAAAAGACGGCCTGTCCCCGGACTATTTCGGCCCGGCGCTGTTTAAAAATTACAACTCCCAAGACCCGCTTCGGGTCAAAGAATCCATTATTTCCCTCAAAACCCTCAAAAGCGCCCTGGAAAAAGAAGGGAGCCTGAAACCCGGGGAGGACATTCCGCCGGCGGTGAAAAAAATATACGAAAAATCAGTCCCCGGCTTTAAAACCCAGCCCCATTTTTACGGCTACGACGGCCGGGGCGCCGACCCCACCCTTTTCGACTGCGTGTACGCCCACAACCTGGGGCTCACGGCCTTTTCCCTCATCGCCAACGGCGCCACCGGGCATATGGCGGCCATCAAAAACCTGGAGCGCGGATTTGCCCACTGGGAGCCTTTGGGCGTCCCCATCGCCCCGCTCATGCATCTGGAGGAGCGAAAGGGAAAGCTGTCTCTGGTCATGGAAAAAAGCCTGGTGGATCTGAAATCGCCGGCCTTTCAGGCGGTCAAGGCCCGCCGGGAGGAGTGGCTGGCGGCCCGGCCCGGCCCCGATCCCCATCGAAAGCCCGGCCCGATCCGGCTTTCCTGGGAAGATGATGAGGATCGGCCTCTCACCCTGATCCTCAACGGGAACTCTTGACAGCGCCGTAAAAACTCCGATCTACTGCGTTGCGGCGCTTATTTTTAATCGAGGCATACTACATGTATTGCCTCAATTAAAAATAACCGCCACGCCTTGTGGCTTAAATTTTAGCCTATGGAATTTTTAACTTAGCCATCCCAATCTTTTTTACGAGTTTATCAAAGTTTTTACGAAACCGGCCACACGCCTTTTAAAAACCGGCCGTATTTTGCGTAAAACCCGGCCCCGGCGATGATCCCCAGCGCGTTGGCCGCGGCGTCCATCATGGACGGCGAGCGTCCGGGAACCCAGCCCTGGGCCAGCTCCAGGGCCGCGCCCAGCGCCGCGCCGAATACCAGGGAAAAAATCCGGGCCGGCCTTGAATGAAAGGCCAGACACGAAAGAATCCCCATGCCGGCGTAGGTCGCAAAATGGGCGAGCTTGTCAAAATCCCCCATGGTCGCCTCTCCCGAAGCCGGGACCAGGGAGGCCCAGAGGGTCAAAAAAAGGTATGCCGCATAAATGACTCGGGTCATGGTTTTGGCGCCTCCCCGTCCTTTTCAGCGTCTTTCCGGGACATTTTTTCCATACACAGGACGCTGAATCGCTCAGCCCGCCTTCGGTTGGCCCCGAAATCGCTGTGACCGACCCGGGAGGCCGAGCGGATGTGAACCTTTTTTTCCAAAAAATCGGCCCGGATTTCAAAATCGTCCACAAAACCGAAAAACCGCGATGAAAAGGTCGCGGCCAGGTGGCCGCCTTCCTCGTCCCGGATTCGGCCCCCCATCTCCAAAATAGTCTCCCGGATCATCCCCATCCCCTCAACATGGGGGGGAATCGCCACAGGCTCGATGTAATGGCCCGCGTCCCCCTTTTCCTCGCTGCAAACACAGTTGGGCGCCTTGGGGCACGGGGCCAGCCTTCCCTCCAAAAGCCCCGGGGCTTTTCCCGACCGGGAAATCGCCCCCAGGATAAAAAGACCCGCGCCCAGAACAACCGCAAGCGCAAAAAGCGCGATCAACGCCATTTTCATATCCGTGTCTCCTGATGGCCTAATGGGTCTCTTTGGGATAATAGCCCAAAAGAGCCTCAATGGTTTTTTTCAAATCCCGGGCGTGCTTCAAATCCGCGCTTTGTTTGGCCTTCATGGCCGCCACGATCACGGCGTGGTGGTCTTTGAGCCGCCGGACATAATCCTTCTGGGCGGCCTTCACCCGCTGGGTCAAAAAATAATCGCTGACGGTCGCGATGATGTTCTGGGCGTGCGCCTCCTTGTTCATCACCCAGCGGACCCGCTGGTTCTGAGACTGGGCGTCGGATTGGGCGGCCAGCCGCGAAATCAATCTCACGGATTTCTCCACCGTGACGGCGTCCTCCAGCATGCCCTGGACCCGATGGTGATCGTCATAGATGCCGCACGGGATCTGGCAGTGGGAATAAACGGTTTGAGGCGCAAACATCATCCAGCCCAAAACGGCCAGGGCCATTGACAAAATGATGGGTTTCACATGGGTCATGGGGGTCCTCCTTTTTTTGAGTTTGTTGAGTTTGTTGAGTTTTTTGAGTTTGTTGGGTTTGTTGGGTTTTCGGGGTCCGGGCGACGGCCTGCAGGGGCGGCCCCCTGTGGCCGCCCTTTTCGGCGAACCCCCGCGCCGACCCGATGGATGGGTATTATCCCGCCCTATCAAAAATTTCCAACAAAAAACATTTTGCCCTGGCATTCGTAGGGGCGTTCGGCGAACGCCCCTGTCGGCGGACCCCGACCTTCAAATAAAATCCCACGTGGATGTGGAACCATTGTAGGGGCGAAAAATTTTTCGCCCCTACAGCCGAAATCCACGCCATGCCGGGCCGATGGATGGGCATTATCGACCGAATATCGAAAAATTTCAACCCAAAAACATTTTACCCAAAAATTCCGTTCCGGGCAGGCCAGACAGGGGCGGACACATTTCAGACATTCAGCGCTTATTCACGCGGCAATTGACAATTTTTGCCGACGTTGATATTGTTTTTGTCATGACCTTGAATAATGAAAGGAGAAACGTCAAATGAACACAAATGACATATCCATATTCGACCTGACCCCGCCGGAGAAGCTGCAGCTGGTTGAAGACCTGTGGGACGATCTGGCCGGGACGCCATCGGATGTTCCCGTGCATGATTGGCAAAAGAAAGAGTTGACGCGCAGGAAAATGAACCTGATGAGCAGGCCCGCTTCGGGGCTTTCATGGAATGAAGTGAAACGCAAAATCAGAAGCCGCTATGATCGCTGAGCCGATCATCGCTCCAGAGGCGTTGCGGGACCTTGATGAGGCATACAGTTGGTATGAAGATCGCAGGCATGGTTTGGGTGAAGATTTTCTAACCTGTGTGGATACCGTTGTTCAGACCATTTGCCGCAATCCCGGGCTTTACGCCAAGATATACAAAGACTACCGTCGGGCATTGACAAGGCGGTTTCCATATGCGGTCTTTTACGAGCATATGGATGGGAAAATAATCATATACAGTGTCTTTCATACTTCCCAAAGCCCTGACAAATGGAAAAATCGTTTGGCTTGACGTATCTCTCCCCATGGAATTTCAGGGGAAATGGGGACGGTTTTTTTGCCCGCCGACTCTGGGCTGGACGAAATAAAACACAAAATAGCGGAAATCCGGGGTGAGGAACTGGCTGAATCCCCGCACACCCTCAACCGAAAATATCTCCAACCAAAAAATGCACCTACGGCCGAAATTCGCGCCGGGCCAACAGATGGGCGTTATCGCCCAAGTATTCAAAAATCCCCGCAAAAAAACATTCCGCCTCGGCATCCGTAGGGGCGTTCGGTGAACACCCCTATCGGCGGACCCCGACCTTCAAATAAAAACCCCATGTGGATGTGGAACCATTGCAGGGGCGAAAAATTTTTCGCCCCTTGGGCGGCCCAAACGCATGGATATAATTCGGCGTCGTGGAAAATGTGCCTGGGGTTTATGGTCATTTTTTTTCAAAAATTCCGTTCGGGGCAGGCCAAACAGGGGCGGTTCGCGAACCGCCCCTACAGCCGAAATCCACGCCATGCCGGGCCGATGGATGGGTATTATCGCCCGAATATCGAAAAATTCCAACCCAAAAACATTTTGCCCCGGCATCCGTAGGGGCGGTTCGTGAACCGCCCTTCTCGGCAAACCCCCGCCATTCAAACACAATTCCATTCAAGAAAACGCCCGGGAATGGGGATTTTCACGGTCCCATTCCCATTTTAACACATTCTGATCAATATATTCCCGAACGCGGGTCAATTCTTTGTCATTCCGGATAATGTGTTCGTAATAATTGCGCTGCCATATTTTTTCCCCGGGCGTGTCCCGCATCTGGTTGATTCGTTTGGTTGAAACGGTTTTAAATGATCCGATCAATCTCCCCAACGGTTTGCGGCGATTCACCGGCAAGATGCAACGAGGCGCGGCGGTTGACGAAACAGGGGCGGTTCGCGAACCGCCCCTACCCCCCGAAATGAACACAATGCCGTGCATATGATTGGGCATAATGGTCCATGCGTCCAAAATCACATGCCCGTATTGATCGCCCATCCACAGCCATGATTCCGATGCGATTCTGCCCGAATCGCTGTGTGCCATTCGCCCGTCCGTGATATCGCCGAAAAGACATTCCCGATTGCGGGCGCATATTGTCACAAAATAGGCGCCGGATTTTGAATAATCATAAGCCTTCAGACGCAAAGACCTGCGATGATGTTTTTCCGGGTGATATGCCAACGCCATGCCCCTCCCGTTATGAGGTCGATGTGTTTTTGAAATGTTTTCCCTGGCGCGGTTCCATTTCCATTTTGCCCGAAAATTCCGTTCGGGGCAAACCGAACGGGGGCGGTTCGCGAACCGCCCCTACAGCAGAAATTCACGCCATGCCGGGCCGATGGATGGGGATTCATCCCACCCATATCCAAAATTCCCAACCCAAAAATATTTTGCCCCGGCATCCGTAGGGGCGGTTCGAGAACCGCCCATCCTGGCGAACCCCCGACATTCAAACACAATTTTATGCGGATGTGGATTCATTGGGGCGAAAATTTTTTCGCCCCTACGGGCGGCCCAAACGCATTGATATGATCCGGCATCATGGCGAATGTGCCCGGGATTTATGGTCATTTTTTTCCAAAATTTCGTTCCGGGTCGACGGAACCAGGGCGACCGCAAGGGTCGCCCCTACAGCCGAAATCCACGCCATGCCGCGCCGATGGATGAGGATTATCCCATCCATATCCAAAATGTCCCGCAAAAAAACATGCCACACAATTATTTGTCTTATAATCAATCCCATCGCCATATTCAAGGCAAAACCCGGCCGCGTCGGCTCTTCAAAATCTCTTGACAAACCCATCATGGTTGGGGCTATATAATGGCCCAAACAAAAAAAATGAAAAAAATCCCCGAAAAAAAATGAAAAAAACCGTCGCATTTGAAAAAAACGCCGCCAACCTTTTCTTTCACATCCTCACCGACTGCAACCTGTCGTGCCGGCGCTGCTACATCAACCGGGATCAGCACGGGAAAGACACGCTTCCCATCGGCGTCATCGAGTCCTGGCTGGAGACCTTCGCGGCCCGGGCCCAAAACGCCAACGTGATATTTCTGGGCGGGGAGCCCACCCTGCATCCGGACCTGCATCTGGCGGTGAAAAAGGCCAGGGGCCTGGGCTTTGATTCGGTGACCATCGACACCAACGGGTACCTGTTTCACGACATCCTGTCTAAAATCCAGCCCGGGGAGGCGGATTTCATCAGTTTCAGCCTGGACGGCGCGTCGGAAAAAACCAATGACCGGTTAAGGGGAAAAGGGTCTTTTGAAAAATGCGTGGCCGGGATTAAAAAGGCGGTTTCAAAGGGATTTTCCACCAGTCTGATCTACACGGTGGGCGCGGAAAACATCCACGAGCTTGAAAGAATGCCGAAGCTGGCGGCGAACCTGGGGATCGAGAAATTCTTCATCCAGTTTTTGGGGGTCCGGGGCAGGGCATCGTCCGGAAAAGGCGCCGACCGGCAGGTCTCATGGAGACAGTGGCAGGACGCGGCGCCAAAGGCGGCGGCGGAGTCGGCCCGGCTGGGAATCCCGGCCTGCTATCCAAAGGTGTTTCTGGATCCCGGCGAGGTCTTTGAATGCGCGGGGCGGGTGGCCGAGAATTATTTTGTGTTTCCCAATAAAAGGGTGTACCGGTGCCCGCTGTGCGAGGATTTTCCCATTCACGCCATGGAGTTTGACGGAAACGATCTGAAAGCGCGCCCCCCCGTCCATGAAGGGGACCTCTTTTTGCTGGACATCCCGGAAGGGTGCGTGATGAACAAAATCATCAGCCCCGAAAACCTGGAATACGACCGGGACGGCGCGCCCCTGCGACGGGTGGCCTGCTGTATGTTGAAAGAGGAAGTATTTTAGACGTTGGTTGATAAACTCGTAAAAATAAGGGGACAGCGTCGTAAAAAATTCGATATACAAGGCGTAGTGGTTATTTTTAATTGAGGCAATACTTTAGTATGCCTCAATTAAAAATAAACGCTGCAACGCAGTAGATCGGATTTTTTACGATGCTGTCAGACGTTGAATCGGAAATGAACAATATCCCCGTCCTTGACTATGTAAGTCTTTCCCTCCAGCCGGGTTTTGCCTTTTTTCTGCGCCTCGGCGTATGACCCGGCCTCCATGAGGTCGTCACAGGACAGGACCTCGGCGCGGATAAAGCCTTTTTGGATGTCGGTGTGAATGGCGCCGGCGGCCTCAAGGGCGCTGTCCCCGTCTTTGACGGTCCAGGCCCGGACCTCGTCTTTTCCCACTGTAAAAAAAGAAATGAGCCCCAAAAGGCGATAGGAGAGTTCGATCACCCGGTCCCGGGCCGTTTCGGATATGTCGAACTCCTTAAGAAAATCCCGGGCGTCTTCGTCGGACATCTGGGCCAGCTCCTGCTCCAGCTTGCCGCTGATGGCCACGCTCTCCTCCTGGAAATCGCCCCCCATGTCCGGGGAGTCAGGGTCGCCGTCCTCGTTGTTGAACAGGGCCAGCATGGGTTTGGCCGACAAAAACGCGAATCCCCGAAGCTCTTTGGCCAAGGCGATCCCAGGGTCCCGGCGAAGGGGCAGGCCCTTTTCCAGAAGGACAAGGGATTTTTCCAGAAGGGACCGCTCAATCTCGTTGACGGGTTTTCCCCGTTTGCGGTCCAGGGCAAGGCGCTCCATGCGCTTTTCCGCCACGATGAGGTCGGCCAGGGCCAGCTCCTGGTCGCACTCGGCGAAATCGGCGGCCGGGCCCGGGGGTTCAAAGCCGAATCCCCCGTGGTTTCGAATCACGTGGATGAGCGCGTCGCAGTCCCGAATCCCGGCCATGAGATCGGCGGTTTTCGAGGCGTCCGCGGCGCCCTGGGATTTGCCCGGAAGCATGTAGTTGACCCGGGCGTAAATGGTTTTTTCCGGCTCGTATATCCGGCTCAGGGCGTCCACCCGGCTGTCCGGCGCCTTGACCGCGGCCAGGGAGTCCTCGCCCCTCAGGCGGGCCTCGGGCGCCCGGCCGGTCAGGGCCTCAAACAGGGTGGATTTTCCGGAGCCGGGAAGGCCGATCAGACCCAGTTTCATTTATCGAATCTCCAGACAGTCCCGGGTGAGATTCTCATCGAACTCCACCGGGTAGCGCCCGTCAAAGCAGGCTTTGCAGAATTGTTTGTCCGCGTTTTGAACCGGCGTGGACTTCACCAGGCCGTCCACGCTCAGGTAGGCCAGGGAATCCAGGCCCAGGTAATCCTTGAGTTCGGGAACGCTCATTCTCGCCGCCGCCAGCTCCCCCCGGGTGGAGAAGTCGATCCCGTAATGGCAGGGATGGCGGTGGGGCGGGGCGCTGACGCGCATGTGGATGCGGTTGACGCCGATTTCCCGAAGCGCCTGGGCCCGGGTCTTGGCCGTGGTGCCCCGGATAATGGAGTCCTCAATGATGATGATGTCCTTGCCCTTTAACAGCTCCTTGACGGGATTGAGCTTCACCCGGACCCCGAAATCCCTCATGCTCTGGGTGGGCTGGATAAAGGTCCGGCCCACGTAGTGGTTCCGGATCATGCCCATTTCAAAGGGGATTTTGGACTCTTCTGAAAAGCCCAGGGCCGCGTAGGTGCCGGAGTCGGGAAACGGCATCACCAGATCGGCCTTGACCGGGGCCTCCCGGGCCAGGCGGCGGCCGTGGGATTTTCGAATCTGGTAAACGCTTCGCCCGCACATGGCGCTGTCGGGCCGGGCGAAGTAGATCAGCTCGAAAATGCAGAAGGACGGAGGCGCCGGCGGGGCCTTTTGGGTCTGAATGCTTCTCATCCCGTCCCGGTTGATGATCACGATCTCGCCGGGGTCCACCTCGCGCACAAACTCGGCCTGGACCAGATCCAGGGCGCAGGACTCGGACGCCAGGAGATAGCGGCCGTTGAGCTTTCCGATGCAAAGGGGCCGAAAACCGTGGGGGTCCTTGATGCCGATGATCTCGCCTTTGCATGTGAGCAGGATAAAGGAAAAGGCCCCTTTGAGCTTGGACACGGTCTGGATGATGGACTGTTCAAAACCGAGATTCAAGTTCTTCACAAACAGATGCAGGAATATCTCGCTGTCCATGGTGGTCTGGAAAATAGAGCCGCTTTCCTCCAGCTCCCGCTTCAAATCCGGCGCGTTGACCAGGTTTCCGTTGTGGGCCACGGCGTAGGAGCGCTGTTTGTAATGGATCACAAAGGGCTGGGCGTTGGTCGCCACGGAGTCCCCGGTGGTGGAGTACCGGACATGGCCGATGGCCACCTCCCCGCCCAGGGTTTCAAAATCCCGCATTTTAAACACATCGGGGACCAGCCCCATGCCTTTGTGATGAATGATTTTTCTATCCCGGGCCAGGGCGATTCCCGCGCTTTCCTGTCCCCTGTGCTGAAGCGCGTACAATCCGAAATAGGTCATCCTGGCCGCTTCCGGGTGGCCGACGATTCCGAACAAACCGCATGCCTCCCGGGGTCTTTGATCGTTTTCCATTTTAAACCTGTCCTGTGTGATAGTCCTGCAACGGTTTGACATCCATCTTTTCTTCCGACATGGCCTGGATGGCCCGGCAGATGGCCAGCGCCCCGGCGGTGGTGGTGGCGTAGGGAATTTTGTACTTCATGGCGGCGCGTCGGATGAGGTAGCCGTCCCGCCGGGTGGCCCCTCCCTTTCCGGTGTTGACAATGAGCTGGATCTCGTTATTCTTGATGGCGTCGATGACATGGGGCCGCCCCAGGGACACCTTATTGACAGTGGAATGGGGCACGCCGTTTTTTTCAAAAAAATCCCCGGTGCCGGCCGTGGCCACAATGGAAAAGCCCAGATCATGAAATCCCCTGGCCGCTTCAAGCGCCTGCGGCTTGTCCCGGTCCGTCACGCTGATAAACACGGCCCCTTTGAGCGGAATCTCGTGGCCGGCGGCGAGCTGGGCCTTGGCGAAGGCCGCGCCGAACCCCTTGTCGATGCCCATCACCTCGCCGGTGGATTTCATTTCCGGCCCCAAAAGGGTGTCCACATCGGGAAAACGGTCAAAGGGAAGCGCCGCCTCTTTCACCGACACATGGGACGGGATGACCTCCCGGACAAGCCCCAGCTCATCCAGGGTTTTGCCCAGCATGACCTTGGCCGCGATCTTGGCGAAGGGAACGCCGGTGGCCTTGCTCACAAAGGGAATGGTTCTCGAAGCCCGGGGATTGACCTCCAGCGCAAACAGCCGGTTGTCCTTGATGGCGTACTGGACATTCATCAGCCCTTTGACCTTCAGCTCGGCGGCCATGGATTTGGTGGCCGAAAAGATTCGTTTCATCATGTCCGGGGAAATGGTTCGGGGCGGCAGAACGCAGGCCGAATCCCCGGAATGAACCCCGGCCTCCTCAATGTGCTCCATCACGCCCGCGATGACGGTGGAGACGCCGTCGGAAATCGCGTCCACATCCACCTCCACGGCCTCCTCCAAAAACTTGTCGATGAGAACGGGATGACCCGGGGAGGCCTCCATGCCCAGCCGGGCGAAATTTTCCAGCTCGCTTTGGTTGTAAACGATTTTCATGGCGCGGCCCCCCAGCACATAAGAAGGGCGCACCATCACCGGGTAGCCGATTTTATCCGCCACCCGGGCCGCCTCGTCCACGGACATGGCCACGCCGTTGGCCGGCTGGGTCAGGCCGATCTTTTTGAGCATGGCTTTAAAAAGCTCGCGGTCCTCGGCCATGGCGATGCTCTCAGGCTGGGTGCCCAGGATGGGAACCCCGGCCTCGAAAAGCGAGGCCGAAAGGTTCAGCGGGGTCTGGCCCCCGAACTGGACGATGACGCCGGCCGGTTTTTCCGTCTCCACGATGTGAAGGACATCCTCATGGGTCAAAGGCTCAAAGTAAAGCTTGTCCGACGTGTCGTAGTCGGTGCTCACGGTCTCGGGGTTGCTGTTGACCATGATGCTTTCCACCCCCTCTTCCCGAAGGGCGAAGGAGGCGTGCACGCAGCAGTAGTCGAATTCAATGCCCTGGCCGATCCGGTTGGGGCCGCCTCCCAGGATCATGACTTTTTTCACGTCCGACACCCGGGCCTCGTCCTCGGTCTCGTAAGTGGAGTAATAGTACGGGGTGGAGGCCCGGAACTCGGCGGCGCAGGTGTCCACCAGTTTGTAAACCGGCCGGATTTCCGCCTTTTTCCTGAAATTCGCCGCATGGCCCTCATCGGTCCCGGTCAGATAAGCGATCTGAATATCGGAAAATCCGAACGCCTTGGCCCTTTTCAAAAGGGGATGGGGCTTTGGACCCTCCAGAAGGGCCTTTCCGGCGGCTTTGATCTCCGCCTCCATGTCCGTGATCTGTCTGATCTGATCAATAAACCAGGGGTCGATGCCGGTGAGGGCGTAAATGGACTCGATGCCCATCCCGCTCAAAAGGGCCTGGCGGAGGCGAAACAGACGCATGGAGTTGGGGACGGCCAGCCCTTTTTCCAGGGCCTGATCGTCCGGGTCCACTTTTTCGTCGTCCCCGGCGCCGTCTCCCCCCAGGCCGAAGCGGCCGATCTCAAGGGACCGGATTCCTTTCTGAAGGGCCTCTTTGAATGTCCGGCCGATGGCCATGGTCTCGCCCACGGACTTCATGGCGGTGGTGAGAAAATCCTCGGTTTCGGGAAACTTCTCAAAGGTCCACCGGGGAATTTTCACCACGCAGTAGTCCAGCGCGGGCTCAAAGGAGGCCAGGGTGCGGCCGGTGATGTCGTTGGGAATCTCATCCAGGGAGTACCCCACGGCCAGCTTGGCCGCGATTTTGGCGATGGGAAACCCGGTGGCCTTGGAGGCCAGGGCCGAGCTTCGGGAAACCCGGGGGTTCATCTCCACCACCACCATTTCCCCGTTTTCGGGATTCACGGCGAACTGGACGTTGGAGCCCCCGGTGTCCACGCCGATCTCCCGCATAATGGCGATGGAGGCGTCTCTCATGCGCTGGTATTCCCGGTCGGTCAGGGTCTGGGCCGGGGCCACGGTGACGCTGTCGCCGGTGTGAATCCCCATGGGGTCCATGTTTTCGATGGAGCAGATGATCACGACGTTGTCGTTTTTGTCCCGCATGACCTCCAGCTCGTACTCTTTCCACCCCAACACCGACTCTTCCAGCATCACCTGGCCGATGAGGCTGGCCTCCAGGCCGGCCGCCGCCATGCTCTCCAGGTCCTCGGGATTGTAGGCCACCCCTCCCCCGGTTCCCCCCAGGGTGAAGCTGGGGCGGATAATGACCGGAAATCCCAGCTCCTGGGCGAAACGGCGGGCGCCTTCCATGTCGGTGGCGATGCGGCTTTCGGGAATGCGCAGGCCGATGTTTTCCATGGCCTTCCGGAAAAGGTCCCGGTCCTCGGCCTTGTGGATGGAGTCCAGACCGGCCCCGATCATCTCCACGCCGAATTTTTCAAACGTCCCCATGCGCGCCGTCTCCACCGCCGCGTTGAGGCCCGTCTGACCTCCCAGGGTGGGAAGGACGGCGTCGGGCCTCTCCTTTTCCACGATCATGGACACAATCCCGGGGGTCACGGGCTCCACGTACGTCCGGTGGGCCACATCGGGGTCCGTCATGATGGTGGCGGGGTTGCTGTTCAGAAGAATGACGTGGTAGCCCTCCTCCTTGAGCGCCTTGCACGCCTGGGTTCCGGAGTAGTCGAACTCGCAGGCCTGGCTGATGATGATGGGCCCGGCCCCTATGATGAGTATTTTTTCAATGTCGGTCCGTCTGGGCATAATCTCACACCATCATTCCTAAAAATTCCTTAAACATATATTTCGCGTCCAAAGGCCCCGGCGCCGCCTCGGGATGATGCTGGACCGCGATGAGGCGGGCGTCCTCCTGGGAAAAGCCCTCCACCGTGTCGTCGTTCAGGTTCACGTGGGTCAGCCGGGCTCCGAAGGACTGAAGGCTGTCCATGTCCACCGCGAAACCGTGGTTCTGGGAGGTGATCTCCACCCTGCCCGTGAGCAGATTTTTCACCGGCTGGTTTCCCCCCCGGTGACCGAACTTCAGCTTGTAGGTTTTGCCCCCCAGGGCGAGCCCCAGGATCTGGTGCCCCAGGCAGATGCCGAAAATGGGCCGAAATCCCAGAAGTTTTTTCACGGTCGCAATGGCGCGGGTCGCCGGCTCGGGATCGCCGGGTCCGTTTGACAGAAAAATTCCGTCCGGACCCAGTTCCATGACCGCCTCGGGGCCTGTCCGGGCGGGAAGAACCAGGGGTTTGATCCCCGCCCTTTCCAGGCATCTTAAAATATTGTATTTTATACCGAAATCAAACGCCGCCACCAGGGGTCTTTCATCCTCTTTCCGCCATTCCCGGGCCTTTTCGGCGCATTGATCGGGCTCTAAAAAAACACGCCTCCCCTCTTTCCATATAAACGGCTTTGAGGTGGAGACCTCATCGGCCAGGCTCAGCCCCTTCATGGAGGGGCTTTTCCGGGCCTTTTCCACGCATGAGTCCGGATCAGGGTCCAGGGTGGACACGCACGCCCGCATGGAGCCGGCGTTTCGAATATGGCGCGTGAGCGCCCGGGTGTCCAGGTCCTCCACGCCCAGGATCCCCTGGCCGGAAAGGTAATCCGCCAGGGTGGATTCGGACCTGAAATTGCTGGGATACTTCTGGCATTCTTTCACCAGAAACGCCCGGACCCAAACGCGGTCGGACTCCACATCCTCGGAATTGACGCCGTAATTTCCCACCAGGGGATAGGTCATGGCCAGCATCTGGCCGTGGTAGGACGGATCGGTCAACGCCTCCTGGTAGCCGGTCATGCCGGTGTTAAAAACGGCCTCTCCCAGCGCCTCTCCATGACCGGTGAAGGAGCGGCAGTCGAAGACCCGACCGTCTTCAAGGGCCAGAATCGCTTTCATTGTTGTCCCTCATGAATTTATCAAAATTGAATAAAGGGGCGATCATCGCACCAAACGCGCCTTTTTGCAACCGCCAATCACAAAAAAAATCATTTAACGGCTTCCGTCCCTTTCCGGCCCATTTCCCGAACAATGGCCCGGGCCAGGGCCAGGTCTTCCGGGGCGGTGATTTTGATGTTCAGGGCCGAGCCCTTTTCCATCCTCACCCCCACGCCCATTCTTTCCACAAGACCGGCCTCGTCCGTGGCCTGGAAATTCTCCCGCTTTGCCTGGTCAAGGGCCTTTTGGATCAAATCGCGATGAAACGCCTGGGGCGTCTGGACCGTCCAGAGCCTTTTTCTCTCCACGGTTTTTTCAATTATTCCCCCGGCGCCCAGGCGTTTGAGCGTGTCAAAGCAGGGCCGTCCGATGACGCAGGCCCCGTGGATTTTCGCGCCTCTCACGCAGGCTTCGATGTCCCCGGGGTCCACAAAGGGCCGGGCGCCGTCGTGGATGACCACGATTCCGTCAAAATTCCCGCAGGCCGAAAGACCCCGGGAGACGGAGTCCTGGCGGGTTCGGCCCCCGGCCGTCAGCTCCAGGGGTTTTTGAATGTCCAGGGGGGGCAGAAGCGTGTCGCGGCAAAAATCCAGATCCCCTTCCGGGACCACGAGAACAATCCGGTCCACGGCCCCGCATCGGTCAAAGGCCGAAAGGGCGTGGCCCACAATGGCGCGGCCCCCCAGGTCCAGGTACTGCTTGGGCGCCGCGGCGCTCATCCTTTGGCCTTTTCCGGCGGCCGCGATGATGGCGTGGGTCATGGGCGAGGCGCTTCCCGTGTCTGTCATCTCAGGTACTCAAGCTCCCGGGGAAGGGGGACGCCCTTGCCGAAGGTGTCCTCGCCGTAGTTGACCCCGGCCAGTATCTCGATGTCATGAAGCGCCCGGGCGTCGCCCTCAAAGATCACCCGGTCAATGTTTTCCTTTCGAATCAGCCCCCCGGCCCACTGGATGTCCAGAACGCTGCCCGCGTCAAAACGCCTTTCCCCGGCGCAAAGCGTGACCTCGCCCCCGTAATGCCGGACAATGCGGGCCACCAGAAGGCTGGGGCGGCTGTGAAAGCCCAGGTTGACCGGGACCCCCACCTCGATGGAGGAACGCTCGATGTTTTCGTTTAAAATGGCTTTGGCCGGATTTTTCCCGGAGGAAAGAAAATAACAGACATAGTAAAGGCCGTAATTGATGGTGCGGTCCAGGAGGGTCTCGGCGCTGGCCAGGTCTTTCAGGCGACGCCGGGCCTTTTTAAACACGTCTTTGTAAACGTCCTTGGACAGGTGGCGCTCATAAAAATGAAGCAGCCGCCCCATGATCTCCAGAAGATGCAGGGCCACGGAAAAGGTCCCCCGCAGCTTCCTTAAATTTTTCGCGCCGGTTTTAAGGCCCCCCAGCGCCACGTAGGTGTCAAAGGAAGACTGGAGGTTGTGGGTCCGCATCTCAAAGGTCCGGATCTCCACCTCGTTGACCCGGTCGGGCACAATGGACATGATCTTTTGAAGGTCAAAGGGCTCGTAGAACTCCAGCTCGTCAAAATGCCGGGCGATGTTTAAAAACTCCCCGGCGATCTTCACCAGGTCTTTGCCCCGCTGCTTCTCCATGCCGCTGTCCACATTGTCCGCCAGCATTTCCGAATCGGACATGACCGGGGGAAAATCGGCCTCGGAGAACGTGTCGGCCGGGGCCGGTATCTGAAGCGCGGCGGCCTCCTCCAGAACGGCCGGGGCGATCTGCCGCAGGGTCCGGGTGAAAAAATTCCGGGTCTTTCGGCTGTCTTTCTCAAATTCCACGTCGTCTTCCAGCTCATAAAAATGAAGCCGGTTGAGAATATGCTTCTGGGCGTATCCCCCAAGGCTCAGATGCCTCACCGCCGCCGCCAGCTCCCGGTAGTAAAACCAGTCCCGGTTGTTTTTCGCCCCGTGCACATCCAGGAAATCCTCCAGAAGCTGGGAGGAGGCCGAAAGCTTTGAAAAAAGCATTTTTGTAAAAATATCTTCCCCGGCCCCGAAGTCCCGGATGTAAGCGCAGCATTTCAAATAGTCGTGGGAGAAAGTCTCCACCCTTTGGCTGAAACTCATTGTTTAAAAAAAATCCATTTTTTGCGAGTTTATATTAACAGCTATCCCGCCGTTTTTATTTAAAGGCTCGGCGCATTATAGGCAAAAGGATTCTTGCAGTCAAGCCGCTTTTATTGTATGCTTTTTAAGCGGTGGCCGTATCTGATCGAAAACGTCGATTCCGGGGAAAAAGGAGGCATGGAAAAAATATATCTGGATATGAACATTTACAATCGTCCTTATGATGACCAGTCGCAAGCGCGGGTCAAACTTGAGACGATCTCGGTGTTTGAAATCCTGAGCGCCATGAAATCCGGAAGGATCCATGTCGCATGGTCTTTTATCCTTGATTACGAAAACAGTCTCAATCCATACGATGATATCCGCCTTGAAATTGAGAGCCTGGCTCATTTTGCCTCAGAAATGATAGACGCCGATGACACGATCAGGCGGTTTGCAAAAACCTATGAAATTAAAGGCGTCAAACCCCGCGACGCCTTGCACATTGCCTGCGCGGAAACCTGGGGAGCGGAGCATTTTGTGACCTGTGATGATCGCCTTGTGAAGAAACAAAAGGCGCTGCCGATCATCGTAAAACTGACCAACCCCATTGACTTTATATTGCATCTGGAGGAGAGAAAAAATGCCGGATATCACTGACGCGGCGCTTCGGCGGAAAGGATTAAACGTCTTGTTTCGCGAGCTGGGCGAAGTGGACGCCGTTCGATTTCTATCCCAAATCAGCCATGAGCCGAAAAATTACCTCGCCCTTCAGGAAAAATTATTCCAGGGCATGACGGTTGATGATATTTACCAAAACGCCAAAACCTATGCCGGCGAAAAGCGCCGTCTTTCCCGTCCCGGGGAGGGACGCTGAGAAATAAAATCAGGACGGGCGGCGGACGCCGATTTCAAAAAGACGAAACCTTTGACGGATGCGGCGTCACGGTCTGGGGCATGTGAAAAAAGGAGGCGCGTATGAAATGGCTGCTGGACAAATACGAAGTGGCGGGCATCATTGAGCATAAGCTGGGAGATCTGATCCCCGACCCGGCGCTTCAAACCATCGTCAGCGACAAGGAATACCGAAGCGTGTCGCTTAAATGGGTCACGGGCCGCATCTCCACGGACGAAATTCTCACCGGGGCCTACACCGAAAATGTGTTCGACTGCGAGGACATGGCCTTTTATCTAAGGACCAAAGCGTCCCTTTTCAGCCTTCACAGCGGCCGCGACGCGCCCATGGCCATGGGAATCCTTCTGACCCACATCCACGCGTTTAACTTCTGCGTGGACGACAGCCGCTCCCTGACCCTGATCGACACCGCCAACTTCGCCCGGAAAGGCTACTGCCGCAAACAGGAGGATTTTGAAAAGTTTCTTGAAATCGACGAGGCCGGCAACCTGATCCGGCTGGCGTTCATTTAAGCCGGACAGGACTGAAGCGAAAACCCGAAAAAAACCGCGTTCCACCCACTGCTTCATGGAGGATTTGAGATGAAAAAACACCTGGTCCTGATCGCGCTCGCGGCGATTCTTTCAGGCTGCGGAGCCGTGTCCCTGAAAAGCGTGCCTTACGGAGAGGGAGTCGCCAAAGGCGCCGCCTACGCCACCCCGATGAAAGTCATCGCCATTGAGGTGGATTACGTCAAACAGGTCAAAAGCCGAAAAGTGTTCGGATACACGGTGGAAAACGAGGGGCGCCTTCCCAGGGTCATCGCCGTCAGCGCCTCTTTGTCCGAAGAAATCCGGCCCGATCCCCGGAACATCTTTCTGGTGAACGTGGATGACATCGCCGAGGCCGGAACGTTCAGCGCGTCCATGGACTACAAGTTCACCGATCTGGGCCTTTTGTCGTCCGTGGACAGCCAGATCTCGGACAAAAAAAAAGAAATCGTGGAAAAAACCATCGGCGCCTCTTTGTCCCTGGCCAAAATCGTGGCCATCGCCCAAAAAGACCGGGCCGGAATCGAGGCCCTGCCCCCTTATATCCGGCCCATGGCGCGGCGGATCATGGACATCTATGAAAAACTGGGCAAAGCCGACGAAGAGCTGGCGTCCCCGGAGACCAAGGAGAAAAAAAAGGCCCAGGAGGGCGCCAAAATCCGGTCCAAGCTTTTGACCGAATTAAAAAAACTCCACAAAGAGATTGGGTTTTACATTGAAAACAACCGGGAGGTCACGGTGACCTCCGAGCCCAAGTCGGCCCGATTCGTTCTGCCCTACGATCTGTCGGGATTCAAAGGCCCCAAAAAAGACCCGGCCGCGGGCGGCGAATACTACGAGATGGCCTTTTCCCTGGGAGGTCTCGTCCAGGAGGTCACGGATGTGTTCGCGCCCAGAATAAAAGCGCGGCTTTACATCAGCAAAGAGGAAAAGGCGATGGCGGCCGCCCGGCTGGAGAGCCGGACCGACGGCCTGGTCCACCGGCTTCCCATCTCCGCGCGCCTGGTGGTCCGCGTGGAAAACCCGGGACTGGGGAAATTCAACTCCATCGACAAGTATGTGTCCATGCCCCAGCTCAGCCGGTTTTTCGCCATGCCCCTTAAAAGCAAACGGTTCGGCAAAAGAAAGACCAAACTCAAATTCAGCGCCGCCACCGGCGGCCTCATCCATTTCGGCGCCGCCACCGACAGCTCCTACGAAAACATGGCCGAATCCCTTGACCAGGCGGCGGGAGACATCCGGTCGGACCTTTCGGACATCGCCACGGCCAAAGACGACTGGGCCAAGGAGTCCATGCTGAGCCAGAAATACCGGGTGAGCGCTGAAAAAAGCTACCTCAAAACCCTTGTTGAAATCGAGGCCCTCAGAAAAGAGATTGAGAGGATCAAAAGCGGGGCCCCGGCTGTCGATGAGCCATAAGTCCCTTATTCGTCCCGGGCCGAAACCAGTGAAAGGATCTCGGCCCCGTATTTCTCCATGGTTTTTTTGCCCACGCCCCGGATTCCCATCAGCTCCGCCTCGTTTTTCGGCGCCGACTCGACAATTTGGATCAGGGTCCGCTGATGCATGATCTGGAAATGGGC
Organism: Candidatus Desulfarcum epimagneticum; assembly: GCA_900659855.1. NCBI lineage: Bacteria > Pseudomonadati > Thermodesulfobacteriota > Desulfobacteria > Desulfobacterales > Desulfobacteraceae > Candidatus Desulfarcum > Candidatus Desulfarcum epimagneticum. The sequence continues at coordinate 17,938 of CAACVI010000051.1, read as the reverse complement.
CACGCCCTGCTCAGCGGCCTTCCGGGACCGCCATTCTTTGAGGTCCTGAAACAGATCCGGGTGTTTGAGGTCCGACTCCGCGGGGATGGGCGCCAGTGTCTTTTTCTTTTTTCGATGGTCAAACTCCACGGCGGCCCGGGTCAAGGCGCGCAGGTAACGCTCCGGTGAAAAACCGTTTTCAAAGGAGCCGGCGCCCGCGCGTCTGACCGCCAGCTCCCGCCTGAAATCCTCCAGGGCCTTTCCCGCGCGCCGGGCCAGCTCCCGGTTGTCCGTCTCGAGACTCAAGCGTGAGAGGTCGTCAAACACCGTGGAAAACTGCTCCCGGAACCACCGGGACGCCTTTCCCAGACGCTCCAGCGTATAGGGATCGGATTCCGGGACCGCCCCTTTGCCAAACAGACCTTGAAGCTGGCCGGCAAAATTTTCCCCCACCTCGAAAATCTTTTTTTCAGCCCTTTCCCGCAGCGCCTCCCAGTCCACCTCCGCGGACAGGCGGATCAAAGAGGCGTTTCCCCTCAAAATTCCGGACAGGCGGTTGAAACGGCGGCGAAGGGCGCTGAAATCAAAACCGTCCAGCGCCAGTTTCCGCTGGAAGCGCGTTTTGGCCGCCGAAAGACCGGCGGCGGCGTCCTCGCCCTGTCTCGCCTCCCGGATAAAGCGGTCCACGGCCCGGTCCGTCCCAATGGCCCGGGACGGAATGGGAGAGCTTAAGACCATGCCCTCCAGGGTCCGGCAGCGGCTCAGCGCCACATACACCTGGCCATGGGAAAAGGCGGACTCGGCGTCGATCACGGCCTTGTCAAAGGTGAGGCCCTGGCTTTTGTGGATGGTGATGGCCCAGGCCGGTTTCAAGGGAAACTGTTTGAACGTCCCGATGACCTCCTCCCGGATTTCATTTTTTTCCCGGTCAAAGGCGTAGGAAATATTTTCCCATTCCACCGGCTCCGCAAAAATATCTTCCGAATCGCCGGGGCAGCGCACGCGGATATGCTCGCTCGAGATGGAGGCGACCCGGCCGATTTTGCCGTTGAAGTAGCGTTTTTCAAAAGATGGGTCGTTTCTTAAAAACATCACCTGCGCGCCTTTTTTAAGCGTCAGGGAGCCCCGGGTGGGATAAATGGACTCCGGGAAACTCCCGGACACCTCAGCGTCGAACAAACGCTCCCGGGCCGGCAGGGCCTCCATCCTGTCCCGGTTGACGGCGTCGGCCTTCCGGTTGTGGGTGGTGAGAATGATGCGGCCGTCGTCTTTTTCCGGATCGTCATCCTCCACGTGGCGCCCGTTCAGCTCCCGGACGGCGTCGTCATCCAGACGATTTTCCCGGACCTGGTTCAAAATCCGGATAAACCGGGGATCGGACTGGCGGTAAATGTGGCGCAGCTCAATGGTGATAAAATCGGTCCGGCCCAGGGCATGGCTGCTGAAAAAATGCGCCGAATCGTAATGCTCTCTTAAAAGCGTCCACTCGTTCCCCCTGGCGATGGGGGACAACTGCCGCAAATCCCCGATCATCAGGAGCTGGACCCCGCCGAATGGGAGGTCGTTTAAGCGATGCCGCCTCAGCGACTCGTCCACGGCGTCCAGCACATCCGCCCGGACCATGCTGATCTCGTCGATCACCAGAAGGTCCAGGCTCTTGATGATGTCTTTTTTCTCTTTGCTGAATTTAAACACGCGCCGCCGGCCGATTTCAGGGTCCTGGCCTCCGGAGCCGGGGATGAAAGGGGTGAAGGGGAGCTGGAAAAAAGAATGCAGGGTGACGCCGCCGGCGTTTAAGGCCGCCACGCCGGTGGGGGCGGCGACGACCATGCGTTTGGGCGTGTTCCCTTTGAGATTGTGCAGAAAGGTGGTTTTGCCGGTCCCGGCCCGGCCGGTGAGAAAAATATGAGAGTCCGTGTGGCGGACAAAATCTCCGGCCAGCTCCAGCTCATGGTTTTCGGCGGATTGGTGCGTCATGGGGCCTGGGTCGGTCTTAGTCATGGGAAAAAGAGGCGCGGTCTTTCAGGGTCACAAACAGCCGCCGCCCCAGCATGGCCAGGCATTCGGCGTCCAGGCAGGCCGGGGCGCCGGAGTCAAACAGGATGGCGCACGAGGCGGCGAACTCGTCGTCGGCGTCATTGAAAAGAAGCGCCATGGGAACCCTGGGAAGGGCGGGGACGCAAACGGCCAGATCGTAGTCCGCGTCCAGATCCGGCGGATACGCGCCCAGGGCTTCGGCGGCTTTTTTTAAATCCGGAAGCCTCCCTGAAAAAAAGGAGGCCGTAGCGCCTTCGGCCTCATGGGCGAAATAGCCCGTCAGCGGGGCCGCGTCTTTGAAATCCCGGAAGGAGGCCCAGGCGCGCTCCCCAGAAGGGGCCTCGGCCGGGGCCATCAGCACATGCCGGCTTAAGATGACGCACACGTCATAATCCGGTCTTTTCCCCGAAAAATCGGCGATGCCGTCCGGGGAGACGGATTGTTTTTCCGAAAAAAAGGGGATGACGAGTCCGTTTCCCCGAGCCTCGGCGCCCAGGCGCTTTGCCGCCGATTCAAAGGACACGTCCCCCATCCGCCGAAGATACCGGCGATAGGTCCGCTCAAATATGGTCGCGTTTGTCTCCATGTCTTCGGGGCACAGTCGGCCCCTCCAGAAAAATCCTTCTAAAACGGCACATGAATAATTTGATCACGATACTCATCCGGTTCGGAAAGTTCCCAAACCAGGAGCAAATCATCAATAATCTCGCCCAGCGACGCCTTGGGACGCAAGGTCAAAATCCCCGGAATATGGCGTTCGTCCAAAAGATGCCGGCGAAGATGCTCGGGCATGGATTTTCGGTTTCGAGTGACCAGCATGAATCCATGCGCTTCAATCCACATCAAAATATCAGGATCACCGGTCCCCTTTGTCGGGGCGGCTTCACCTCCGACGACAGCCACATCCATGTCCGGCCGGCGCCGGAGAAGCTGATCGGCGATGGCCGGGGTGACATTTTCGTCAATCAGATACCCGCGATTTGTCATGCTGTGACGCCGGGGGAGCGCCGCCGCTTCAATTCCTGAAGGCGACGAACGGCCGGAGAAGGCCGGCGGCGCTGATCAAGCCATGCCTTCTCGGAATAAAGTCTCCACCGATCAAGATACCGGTCCACTTGGGTCTGATTACGCAAATAAAATGTGACGGTGGCGTACACCTGCTCCAGGGTGAGCGCCGGGTAGCGAATGGCGATCTGCTCCGGGCTCATGGCGTTCAGGTAATCGTCCAGCACCGTCTCGATTCCCACCCGTGTTCCTTTGATGCGAATATCGTCCGCGTCCACAAAATCAAAGTAATCGTTCATATTGAAATGGGTCATGGTCCGGCCGCCTCCCCCGGCGATGGCGCATCTAAAAGGTTTTGGCCGCCATCTTTTCTTTGATCCAGTCAATCCAGGGCCCGAACCCCTCGCCCGTTTTGGCGGACATCTCAAAAATCGGCATGCCGGGATGGATTTTGCGGATGTTGTCGGCGGCCTCTTTGATGTCGAAATCCAGGTATGGCAGAAGATCGGTCTTGTTTAAAATCGCCGCGTCGCATTCCCGAAACATCAAGGGGTACTTCAGCGGCTTGTCCTCTCCCTCCGTGACGCTTAAAACCACGGCCCGGGCGTCCTCCCCGATGTCGAACTCGGCCGGGCACACCAGGTTGCCGATGTTTTCCACCACCAGAAGATCAATGGGGTCCAGATCAATGGAGGCGGCGGAGCGCTCGATCACATGGGCGGCCAGGTGGCAGTCCCCGCCGAACTCGTCGGTGTTGATCTGAACCACCGGGGCGCCGGTTCCGGCCAGGCGGTCGGCGTCGTTTGTGGTGCAGATGTCCCCCACGATCACGGCGGTTTTGATGTCGTCCATGATCATGGACAGGGTTCTTTGCAGGGTCGTGGTTTTTCCGGAGCCCGGGGAACTCATGACGTTTAACACAAACACCTTTTTTTCGGAAAACATCCGCCTGTTTGCCCCGGCCATCTTTTCATTGACATCCAGAACCCGTCGCACCACCCGGATCCGCCGGGCGCCGGATTTTTTGTCTTCCACCCAGTCCCCGTGGGGGCCCGGCTTTCCCAAATGATGGTGGGAGTCGTCGTGGTGAAAACAGCGCTGAATTTTTTCCCCGAATCGCATATGTGTGTGTCCTTTAAGTTGGATAAACTCGTAAAAAACAGATCAGACGGTATCGTAAAAATTCGATATACAAGGCGTGGCGCTTATTTTTAATTGAGGCAATACATGTAGTATGCCTCAATTAAAAATAAGCGCCGCAACACAGTAGATCGGATTTTTTACGATGCTGTCAAGTTGAAATTTCGATGGATTTGACATCCAACTCCCGCCCCGACAGAATCTCGATGGCGGCGCTTTCGCATTTCCGGCAGCTGAAGGCCGGGCCGGTGATCACCCACGCGGCCTCGCAGTCCCTGCATCGGGCCGTCACCGGGATGACCTCGATATTCAGCTCGGCGCCTTCGGCCGGGGTGTCTTTGGACGCCACGTCAAAGCAAAACTTCAGGCTCTCCGGGACCACGGCGGAAAGCCGCCCCACCTCCAGGTTGATCCGTTCGATTTTGGCCCCTTTGGCGTCGGCCGGCACGGAGTCGGCCGCGATTTTGATGACCTCCAGGGCGATTCCCATTTCATGCATGGCTGAAAACCGTTTAGAGAACCGGGGCGAAGGCTTTCTGACAAAGCTCCCCCAGCTCCCCGAGGTTTTCGCACACATGAACCCCGCCTTTTTTCATGGCCTCGATTTTGGCCGACGCGGTTCCGGCGCCGCCGCTGATAATGGCGCCGGCGTGGCCCATGCGCCTGCCCGGGGGGGCGGTGATGCCCGCGATGAATCCCACCACGGGTTTGCTCATATGTTTGGAGATGAACGCCGAGGCGTCCTCCTCGGCGCTTCCCCCGATTTCCCCCACCATCACGACGCCGCCTGTTTCGGGGTCGTTCTCAAAGGCCCTCAGGCAGTCGATGAAATCGGTTCCGTTCACCGGATCTCCCCCGATGCCGATGCAGGTGGTCTGGCCGATGCCTTTAAGGGTCAGCTGATTCACCACCTCGTACGTCAGGGTCCCGGATCGGGACACCACGCCGATGGGGCCGCCGGGCTTGTGGATGGGCCCGGGCATGATCCCGATCTTGCACTGGCCCGGCGTGATGATGCCCGGACAGTTGGGGCCGATGAGACGGGAAGACGTGTTTTTCATATACTGTCTCACCCGGGTCATGTCCATGACGGGAATGCCCTCGGTGATGGTCACGATCAGATCAATCCCGGCCTCGACGGACTCCAGTATGGCGTCCGCCGCAAAGGGGGGCGGCACAAAGATCATGGCGGCGTTGGCGCCGGTTTCTTTCACGGCGTCTTTGACGGCGTTAAAAACCGGGATGCCGTCCATGTCCAGGCCGCCCTTTCCGGGGGTGACCCCGGCCACCACGTTTGTGCCGTATTCCACGCATTGGCGGGTGTGAAATTTACCCTCGTTTCCCGTGATGCCCTGAACCAGAAGGCGTATGTTTTTGTCGGCGAATATGCTCACATCATTCTCCTGAGATTTTTTATAAGTTTGACGGCGTCGTAAAAATCCGATCTACTGCGTTGTAACGCTTTTTTGTTCGTTCGGCATACTATGTGTATGGCCTCTCTCTCAAAAAACCGCCACGCCTTGTATATCGAATTTTTACGACGCCGTCTGATCCATTTTTACACGTTTATTAAATGTGTCAAACGATCGCCGCCACTTTTTGAGCGGCGTCTTTCAAATCCGCGGCCGACGTCAGGCTCAGGCCCGATTCGGCGAGAATTCTTCGGCCCTCCTCCACGTTGGTCCCCTCCATGCGGATGACCACGGGCACGTTGATGCCGGTCTTTCTGGCGGCCTCCACCACGCCCCGGGCCAGGACATCGCAGCGCAGGATTCCCCCGAAAATATTGATGAGAATCCCCTTGACGTTGGGATCGCTTAAGATGATCCTGAAACCGTTCTCCACCATCTCGGCGCTGGCTCCGCCCCCCACATCCAGAAAATTGGCGGGCTCGGCGCCGGCCAGCTTGATGATGTCCATGGTGGCCATGGCCAGGCCCGCGCCGTTGACCATGTTCCCGATGTTTCCGTCCAGGTTGATGTAATTGAGGTTGTATTTGGACGCCTCCACCTCCAGGGGGTCCTCCTCATCCAGGTCCCGGTATTCCAGGATGTCCTTGTGCCGGAAAAGCGCGCTGTCGTCGAAATTGACCTTGGCGTCCAGGGCCATGACCGTGTCTTCGGCTGTGACGACCAGGGGATTGATCTCCAGAAGGGAGCAGTCCAGGTCCACAAACATCCGGTAAAGATTTTTAAGCATGGGCATGAACACCTTCATGGCCGCGGGCGTCAGCCCCAGACCGAAGGCCGCCTGGCGAAGGTGGAAGGGCATGATCCCCAAAAGGGGATCCACAAAAACCTTGATGATCTTTTCCGGGTGTTCGGCCGACACTTCCTCAATGTCCATTCCCCCGGCTTCGCTGGCCATAATGACGGTCTTGGCCGACGCCCGGTCCGAGACCAGGCTTAAGTAAAGCTCTCTGGAAATATGGAGGCCCTGCTCCACCAGGACCTTTTTGACCTTTCGGCCTTCAGGTCCCGTCTGGTGGGTGACCAGATTCATGCCCAGGATTTCGCCGGCGATCTTCATCGCCTCCTCTTTGGAGCCGGCGAGTTTGACCCCGCCGCCCTTGCCCCGGCCCCCGGCGTGAATCTGGGCCTTGATGACCACCGGAAATCCCCCCAGGCCCGCCGCGATGTCGGCGGCCTCCTCCGGGGTCCGGGCCAGGCCGCTTTCGGGGACGGGCGCATGGTATTTTCGAAACAGCTCTTTCGCCTGGTATTCGTGGATCTTCATGATCCTTTATCTCTCCTTATCTATCGTTTTTTGACGACGCCGCCATTTATTCAATCACGCACAGCGTGTCGCCCTTGGCCACGGAGTCCCCGCTCTGGAAATAAATCTCCTTGATGACGCCGCCCAACGGCGCGGGAAGCGCGTTCTCCATCTTCATGGCCTCCAGAACCACCACGGTCTCGCCTTCGCTCACGGAATCCCCCGCCTGTTTTTCATATTTGACGATCATGCCCGGCATGGGGGCCACCAGGGGCGTTCCGCCGCCGGCCGCAGGCTTGGGAGGCTCGGGCGCCTTTTCCGGCGCGGGCTCGGCCTTGGCCGCGGGCGCGGGTTTGGGAGCGGGCGCGGCGGCGGCCGGCGCGGGAGCGGGAGCCGCGGCCGGGGCCGGGGCGGCGTAGGCGATCACAGGAGGTCCGCCCACTTCGTCCACGTCCACCTCGTAATATTCGCCTTCCACAAACACATTGAATGTCCGCGCGTTTTCGGTCTTTTCCGGGGAATCGCCGCCCGGCTTTTTCACCAGCTCGCCGGCCCGGGCCAGTTTGACCCTCTCATCCTCGGCCTTGACCTCTTCCAGGGTCCGGGGTTTGACGCTGTCCGGGGCCTGCTCTTTTCCATACTTCCACTTCAAAAACCGTTTCCCGGTGACCGGGTAAAGGGCGTAGAGAATCTCGTCGTCGATGTCCGCCGCCAGGCCCTTCACATCAGCGGCCGCCTTCTCAAGCTCGGGCTCCAGGACCTCGGCCGGGCGACACTCAATGGGTTTTTCGCCCCTTTCATATCCCGCAAGCGCCTTTTTTTGAAGATCAGGATCAATGGGCGCCGGGGTTTTTCCGTAAAGGCCGTAGCAAAGGTCCTTGACCTGGCCGGTGATCATCTTATACCGATCTTTGTCGTCGTCGAACAGGACGTTGTTCACGGTCTGGGTGCCCACGATCTGGCTGGTGGGGGTCACCAGGGGAATCTGGCCCAGCTCTTTTCTGACCCGGGGCAGCTCCGCGTAAACCTCGTTGATCTTTTCCAGCGCGTCCATTTCCCTGAGCTGATTCACCAGGTTGGACAGCATGCCGCCCGGGGTCTGGTGGAGCAGCACGTTGATGTCGATGATCGACACCTTGCTGTCGTCCAGCAGATGCTTGTACTTGGGAAGGACCTCTTTTTCCAGAACCTCGTTGATGGCCGCCAGGCGCTCGATGTCAAAACCCGTGTCCCGGTTGGTTCCCAGGAGACTCATGACCAAAGGCTCCACGGCGGCATGGGAGGTCCGGTAGGAGTAAGGCGCCATGCAGGCGTCGATGATGTCCACCCCGGCCTCAATGGCCTTTAAGTGGGTCATGGGAGACATGCCCGATGTGAAATGGCTGTGAAGATGAATGGGAACCTTGACCGCCTCCTTGAGCCCCTGGATGAGGGGATAGGCGTCATAGGGGGCCAGAAGCCCGGCCATGTCCTTGACGCAGATGCTGTCGGCGCCCATTTTTTCCAGGTCTTTGGCCTTTTGAATGAAGTAGTCGAGGCCGTACACATCCCCGCCCATCCGGCGCTGGGTCATGCTGTAGCAGATGCATCCCTGGAAATGTTTCCCGCATTCCTTGATGACCGGGACCACGGTCTCAAAATTGCGGTAATCGTTCAAGGCGTCAAAGGTTCTGAATATGTCCATCCCGTTTTCAGCGGCCCGATCCACAAAGGCGCGCGCCAGGTCATCGGCGTAATTCCGGTAGCCCACCAGATTCTGGGCCCGAAGCAGCATGGAAAACGGGGTCTTTTTAATATAGCGTTTCAGGGTTCGGATTCTCTCCCAGGGGTCCTCGTTCAAAAAGCGGTGCATGGTGTCAAAGGTGGCGCCTCCCCAGGTTTCAATGGCCCAGAAGCCCACTTCGTCCATCATCTCCGCCACCGGGATCATGTCCTCGGTCCGTCCCCGGGTGGCGAAAAGGGATTGATGGCCGTCACGCAAGGTCAAGTCCTGAACCAGAACCGGTTTTTTGGCCTTCGGCCTGTCCTTCGAGTAGTCCATTTTGGTCGTCTTCAATTGACTGTGAACGCTCATCTGTTTCGTTCTCCTCTAATCAACATATCGCGCCTTGAAAAGCGATATTCGGTTGGCCGGATCAGCCGGCGGAATGTGTTGTTTTTTTTTGGGTCTAACGCAGCGCCCGCATCTGCATCAGAAAACGGGCGTTCATCTGGGCCTGGCGGCCGCTTGCCCCCCAGGGCCTTATCTGGAAAAGGGCCTCCTGAGACGCCTTCGGCGGACCGGGCTCCCCGGATTCAAGGGCCATGGCGCGGGCGGCCTCCTCCCCGGTTTTGATGTATGTCATGACGGCCGCCATGGCCGCCGCCCTTGCCTTTTTGTCGTTTTTCATATTCGTCACCGTCTTAAAGGTACGTGGGGAAATGTGTTCTTAAAACCGTCACATGGGAATATTGCCGTGTTTCTTGGGAGGCCTGGTCTCCCGCTTGCCGCACAGGGCCTCAAGGGCGGCGATGAGCCTGGGCCGGGTTTCAGAAGGAACGATAACGGCGTCGATATATCCCCTGGAGGCGGCGCAGTAGGGATTGGAAAAAAGCGCTTCGTATTCCTCGATCTTCTCCTTGCGCTTTTCAGCCGGATCGTCGGCCCCCTTGATCTCCTTTCGATGGATGACGTTGGCGGCCCCGGCGGCGCCCATGACCGCGATCTGGGCGGTGGGCCACGCAAAGGCCATGTCGGCGCCCAGGTCCTTGGAGCACATGGCCAGGTAGGAGCCGCCGTAGTCCTTCCGGGTCACCAGGAGCATCTTGGGAACCGTGGCCTCGGAATAGCACCACAGAAGCTTGGCGCCGTGGCGGATGATGCCCCCCCACTCCTGCTGCTTGCCGGGAAGATAGCCCGGCACGTCGGCGATGGTGAGCATGGGAATGTTGAAGGCGTCGCAAAAGCGGATAAAGCGCGTGGCCTTGTCCGAGGCGTCCACATCCAGGCATCCGGCCAGAACCGCCGGCTGGTTGGCGATGATGCCGATGGGCCGGCCGTTTAAACGGGCGAAGCACACAAGGATGTTCTGGGCGAAATACATGTGGGGCTCAAAAAACTCCCCGTTGTCCACGATGGAGCGGATGACCTCTTTCATGTCGTAGGACTGGTTGGGGGAGTCGGGAATGATGTCGTCCAGGGCCGGGTCGGTCCGCCGGGGATCGTCGGCCGTGTCTTTGAACGGGGGGTCCTCCATGTTGTTGGAGGGAATATAGGAAAGAAGCTTCTTGATTTCGGCGATGGCGTCTTCGTCGCTTTCGCAGGCGAAGTGGGCCACCCCGCTTTTTTCATTGTGGGTCATGGCGCCGCCCAGCTCCTCGAAGGTGACCTCCTCGCCGGTCACCGACCGGATCACGTCCGGGCCGGTGATGAACATGTAGCTGGTTTTTTTCACCATGAACACCCAGTCGGTCATGGCCGGGGAGTACACGGCGCCCCCGGCCGTGGGCCCCATGATGGCCGAAATCTGGGGAATGACCCCCGAGGCGTTGGAATTGCGGTAAAAAATCTGTCCGTAGCCGGACAGGGCGTCCACGCCCTCCTGGATTCGGGCGCCCCCGGAGTCGTTGATCCCCACCATGGGGGCCCCGGCCTTGAGCGCCATGTCCATGACCTTGCAGATTTTTTTCGCATGCATCTCGCCCAGGCTTCCGGCCCGGGATGTGAAATCCTGGGAATAGGCGAAAACCGGGCGGCCGTCCACAAGGCCGTGGCCGGTGACCACGCCGTCGCAGGGAATCTCCACGGATTCCATGCCGAAGTTGACGCATCGGTGAGACACGAACATGTCCAGCTCCTGGAAAGAGCCGGGGTCAAAAAGAAGCGCCAGCCTTTCCCGGGCCGTCAGTTTGCCTTTGTCCTTGTGTTTGCCCACCAGCTTTTCACCGCCCATCGCAAGGATCTTTTCTTCCCTGTCTTTGAGATCCTTTATTTTGTCACGCGAAATGCCCATTGTTGATTCCTTTCCTTTTCGTTGGCTGTAAAAAAGATCGATATCATGCTACTTTTCAGCGCCCCCTGTCAAGGGCAAACAAAAGACTGTCCGCCGCCGCGGCCGGCGCCATGCGCCCGGAATCCACGTCTTTGACAATCTGCGGGAGAATGTCTTTGACGCCGGGATGGCCGCGAAACCTTTCCTTCAGGCCCTCATCCACGATGGACCACATCCAGTCCAGCGACTGGGACCGCCTTTTTTCCATCAGCCCGCCGCTTTCCAAAAGAATGTCCCGGTGAGACAAAATCGTCTCCCACACCTCCCGGACCCCGGTCATGGCAAGGGCGCTGCATGTCAAAGCCGGGGGGTTCCATGTGTCCGAAGGGCGGGACAGAAGATGAACGGCCGATTCATACTCCCGCCTGGCCTGCTCGGCCTTTTCAATATTGTCCCCGTCCGCCTTGTTGATGACGATGGCGTCGGCGATCTCCATGACGCCTTTTTTGATGCCCTGAAGCTCGTCTCCGGCCCCGGCCAGCATCAGGAGAAGAAAGAAGTCCACCATGGAGGCGGCCACGGTCTCGGACTGCCCCACCCCCACGGTTTCCACGATGATCACATCAAACCCGGCCGCCTCGCATAAAAGCAGGGTCTCCCGGGTCTTCCGGGCCACCCCTCCCAGGGTCCCCCCGGAGGGGGAGGGCCGGATGTAGGCTTTTTTTTCCGCCGACAGCCGCTTCATCCGGGTCTTGTCGGCCATAATGCTGCCCCCGCTCCTGACGCTGCTGGGATCGATGGACAGAACCGCCACGCGCCGGCCCTCTTCCACCAGCATCATGCCGAAACTTTCAATAAAGGCGCTTTTTCCCACCCCGGGCACGCCGGTGATCCCCACCCGGACGGCCTTTCCCGTTTTCGGCAAAAGGCCGTCCACGATTTCCCGGGAGATCTTCCGGTGATCGGAACGAGAGCTTTCAATCAGGGTGATGGCCTTGGAAAGCGCCCGGAAATCCCGGTTCAGGACCCCTTCGATGTAATGAGCGGGGTCCGTTTTTTTCAAAGGGTCCGTCAAGACAGGGCCTTTTCAAGCGCGTCCAGGGACCGGCCGGCGGACTCCGTCAGCGAGGTGCCCGGGCCGAATATTTCCACCACGCCCGCATCGTGCAGGAACGGATAATCGCCGGGCGGAATGACCCCCCCGGCCACCACAAGGATGTCCTCGGCGCCGTTGAGCTTGAGCTGACGGATCAGCTCGGGAACCAGGGTCTTGTGGCCGGCGGCCAGGCTCGACGCCCCCACCATGTGCGCGTCGTTTTCAATGGCCATGCGCGCGGCCTCCTCCGGGGTCTGGAACATGGGGCCGATGTCGATGTCAAAGCCCATGTCGGCGTAGGCCGTGGCCACCACCTTGATGCCCCGGTCGTGCCCGTCCTGGCCCATCTTGGTGACCAGCATCCGGGGACGGCGCCCGTGCTTGCTTTCAAAGGCGTCGGTCCTTTTCCGGATGGCGTCGATGACGTCGCTTTCGCGGTATTCCGATGCGTAGATGCCTGAGATGCAGCGGGTGTCGGCCTCAAAACGGCCGAAAACCTTTTCCACCGCGTCCGAGATCTCGCCCACGGTGGCCCGGGCCCGAACCGCCGGAACGCAGGCCTCCAGAAGGTTCTGGTCGGTCTCAGCGGCGCGGGTCACCGCGTCCAGCGCCTTTTTGACGGCGTCGCTGTCCCTTTGGGCCTTGATCTCCTTGAGCCGGGCGATCTGATCCTCTCTCACCTGCTCGGGCACCTCCAGGATGTCCTTGAGGGGCTCATCCTCGATCCGGTATTTGTTGACCCCCACGATGACATCCAGCCCCTGGTCGATCCGGGCCTGTTTCCGGGCCGCCGACTCCTCGACTCTGAGCTTGGGCATCCCCGTCTCAATGGCCTTGGCCATTCCGCCCATGTCCTCCACTTCCTGGATGATCTTGCCCGCCTCCCGGATAATGCCGTCGGTCAAAGCCTCCACATAATAGGAGCCGCCCAAAGGATCGACGACCCGGCAGACCTGGGACTCCTCCTGGACCACGATCTGGGTGTTTCTCGCGATCCGGGCGGAAAAATCCGTGGGCAGGCCCACGGCCTCGTCAAAGGAGTTGGTGTGAAGGGACTGGGTTCCCCCCAGGGCCGCGGCCAGGCATTCCAGGGTGGTGCGGATGATATTGTTGTACGGGTCCTGCTCGGTCAGGCTCCACCCCGATGTCTGGACATGGGTCCTGAGCATGGTGGACTTGGGATTTTTCGGCTCAAACCGGGACATGATCCGGCTCCACAGGAAGCGGGCGGCCCTTAACATGGCGATCTCCATGAAAAAGTTCATGCCCACCCCGAAGAAAAACGACAGCCGGGGCGCGAAGGTGTCCACATCCATGCCCGCCGCGATGGCCGCCTTGACATATTCCAGACCGTCGGCCAGGGTGAAGGCGGTCTGCAGCACCGAGTTGGCGCCCGCCTCCATCATGTGATAGCCGCTGATGCTCACCGTGTTGTACCGGGGCATGTTTTTGGAGCAGTATCCGATGATGTCGGACACGATGCGCATGGAGGGCGTCGGCGGATAAATATAGGTGTTTCGGGTGAGGTATTCCTTCAAGATGTCGTTTTGAATCGTGCCGGCGAGTTTCTCAGGCCCAACCCCCTGCTCCTCGGCGGCCACGATGTAGCCGGCCAGGATGGGAAGCACGGCGCCGTTCATGGTCATGGACACGCTCATTTTGTCCAGGGGAATGCCGTCGAAAAGAATCTTCATGTCCTCCACGGAGTCGATGGCCACCCCGGCCTTTCCGATGTCGCCGGCCACCCGGGGATGATCCGAGTCGTACCCCCGGTGGGTGGCCAGGTCAAAGGCCACGGAAAGCCCCTTCTGACCGGCCGCGAGATTCCGCCTGTAAAAGGCGTTGGACTCTTTGGCGGTGGAAAACCCGGCGTACTGGCGGATGGTCCACTTCCGGCCCGCGTACATGGTGGCCATGGGCCCCCGGGCATAGGGATTCAGCCCCGGCAGGCCCCCCATGTGCTCCATTTCCTCCAGATCCCCGGCGGTGTAAAGGGGCTTGACCCGAATGCCTTCCGGGGTCATCCATTCAAGGGACTCCACCGGCTTTCCCTTGAGCTGTTTTTCAGCCAGCTCCTTCCATTTCTCATCGTAGGGTTTCACAGACATAAATCTCTCCTTCGTGTGTGTTCAAAATCCAGGGGCTATCGCTCGCAAAGCTCCACTAAAACGCCGTTGGTGGCCTTGGGATGAATAAAGGCGATTTTGGCGCCTCCGGCCCCTTTCCGGGGGGTCTCGTCGATTAAGCGAACGCCCTTTTCCTTCAGCTCGGCCAGGGACGCCTCAAGGTTTTCCACGCGAAAGGCCACATGATGGATGCCCTCTCCCTTTTTTTTCAGAAAGCCGGCCACCGGACCGTCCGGGGAGGTGGACTCCAAAAGCTCCACCTCGCTTTCCCCCACAGGGAAAAAGGCGGTGGTGACCTTCTGGGGGGCCACCGTCTCCAGGCCCTCGAATTCAAGCCCCAGGGTGTCTTTCCAAAAATTTTTTCCCTGCTCAATGCTTTCCACCGCCACTCCAAGATGATCCACCTTAAGAACTTTCATAATGCCATGCTCCTTTTTATTTTTTTTAAAAGGGGCACTCTAAAACAAAAGTTGAAAATAATCAACTTTTATGTTGATATGGACGGACTTTTATGACGAATGAAAACCCTGCTCGCGCCATCTTTGGAGGAAAACGCCCATGAGCCTTTGCAAAATACATCCCATTGTGTGCGGAACCAAGATTTTCGACAAAACCATGATGACCTATCAGCACGGGGGGGGAACCCCTTACACCATCCCCATCTACTCCTGGCTCATCCAGGGGACGGGCCGAAACATCCTGGTGGACACCGGGGAAATGCGGCCCATCCAATCCGCCGACCGGGAAAAGGCCATCGGGGGAAAAATTCACACGTTTGAGCAGGGGCTTGAAAAATGGGGGCTGACGCCCGCCGACATCGACATCGTGATCCACACCCATCTGCACAATGATCACTGTGAGAACGACTACCAGTGCGTCAACGCCGAATTTTACATCCATGAAAAGGAGCTGGAGCGGATCCACGCCCCCCACCCCCTGGACTACCGGTACCTGGAGGACTATATCCTGGAGATCGAGGAGAACGGCCAGATCAAAACCGTGTCCGGCGACATGGAGATCGTCCCGGGAATCCGCGTCATGCGCACCCCGGCCCACACCGAGGGGGGCCTCACCGTCTTTGTGGACACCGGGAAGGGCAAAGCCGCCATCACGGGGTTTTGCGTGATCATGGAAAACTTTGAGCCGCCGGTGGAAATCCGGGCCATGGAGATGGACGTGACGCCGCCCGGGACCCATGTGAACGTGTACGAGGCCTACGACATCATGAAAAAAGTCAAGGAGGCGGCCGACATCCTCATCCCCCTGCACGAGCCGATGTTCGCGTCTGTGGATGAGCTGCCCCTGTGAAGCGGCGGGCCGGGGAGCGCCGGCGCCTGAAAAATCACATTTAAGGAGACACCCTTTATTTTGAATGCCTCAAAAAAATTCAACATCGCCGTCCAAAAAGTCATCCCCAACGTCATACAGGCGTTTGTGGGCGTCATTATGCTGGGGGTGACGGCGCTTTCAGGCGCTGTGGCGATCCGTGAGCTGATGGAGCTTCTGACGTTTTTGTCTGAGCCGGCGAGTCAATCCGAAAGGATCGTCACGTCAAGCATCTCTTTCCTGCATATCTCCAACGCCATCCTGGCCATTGAGTTCATGCTGCTTTCCATCAAGTATTTCCGGGAGCATTTCCATTTTCCCTTACGATACGTGATCTACATCGGCGTCACGTCCATCATCCGGCACATGGTGGTGAGCCACGAGCATCTGCTCACGGGCTCTGTCGCCATTCTGCTTCTGGTGATCGCCTACTGCATGGTGTGCGTGAAAAACCATAAGATCGGAAAGGAGCGTTACGCTTGAAGGAAGGCGGGCCCGAAGGCCCGCCCCGGGGAACGCGCGCCGCCGTGTCAGGAATCGGCCGGCCGGTAAACGGCGGCGGCGATGACGCCGCAGATGACGAACTGGATCATGCCATAAACAAACCACTGCGCGCACAAAGAGAACGGAAGGGGATAGATGACGTAGGAGTAAAAGGCGTAGGGGATGTTGGCGAAAAGGCCTAAAACCAGGCCGAAGCGAACGCCCTCCCCGATTCCTTTGTTTTCATAGCCCTTGAAAAAGATATAGACGAACAAAAAGGCCATGACCAGCCCCCCGGCATGCATGATCCACATCATGGACTCCATGCCGGGCCGCCACATGGCGGGCATGGACTGGTAGGTTTTTCCCAAAATCACCATGTGGATGATGGGATCGGTGACCTGAAACCCCAAAAACACCGCGATGGCCGCCCATACGAATCGTTTGATGTTCATCACGCGCCTCCTTTCGCTGTCCGCTTTTGCCCGCTGTTCGGGTCGTTTTTTTAAAACCGATTGAACCGCGATTTTATCGGGTTTCCCGCATCCTGTCAAACCCAAAAGCCCCTCCTCGAAAAAACAAAGGGGAAACTAAGGGCTCGCTCAAAAATAACTAATTTTTCAGCGAACCCTTAGTGGAAGACGGAAATTTTTAAGCTTTGCGGCGGGTTAAAAAATGTGGTACAGGGTCTGTCAAGGGCTTCGGCGCCGGACCGGCCGAGGCGCGAAAAAAACAAGATCGGCGAAAAACAAAACGGAGAAAAAACGCCCATGCCACACCACGACATCCAGGACGAGTATGACGTTTTTATCAGCTACGCTGTGGAGGACCGGGGATTCGCGGCAAAACTTTCGGACCTTCTTTTGCAAAACGGGGTCCGGGTCTGGTTTGACGAGCGGGAAATCCGGCCCGGCGACCACGTTTCCAAAAAAATCAACGACGGAATCGCAAAGTCCCGCAAGATGATCGCGGTCTGGAGCCGGAACTACTGGGGCGAGGAAAAAACCTGGACCCTTCTGGAAACCTTCGCCGCCACCTCCGGCGACCCCCTCTCAAAGGACCGGCCGCTCATCCCCCTTCTCATCGACCATTCCCAAAAAGACATCCCGCCCCTTTACCGGTCCCTGAAGGTCCTGTATTTCAGGCGAAAAAACGACTTTGATCTTCATTTCAGCGATGTGCTGAACGCTTTGGATCTGGGTCAGGGGCCCGGGTTGGAAAAGCCCGGAGTTTAGCGCTTGCAATCTCTGTAAAAACAGACTTATAAATAGCGAGGCGGGGTGAGAGGCAAATACGCATTAAAATACAAAGAAAAAATGGGATAGCGTTCAGCGGTGAAAAAAAAATCTGGGGTAAAAAATGATAACCTCGTAAAAAAGCGCGGATGGCTAAGTCAAAAAATTCGATATACAAGGCGTGGCGCTTATTTTTAATTCAGGCAATACATGTGGTATGCCTGAATTAAAAATAAGCGCCGCAACGCAGTAGATCGGATTTTTTACGACGCCATCAAAATACCATGCGAATTTATTTAAAAGAGAAAATAGGCAATCCGGCCCTTTTCACGGGGAGAAAAAGAGAGCTGGACTCTTTGCTGAAATGGGTGGAGGGGATTAAAACGGAAATATCCAAAAGCAAAGCCATTATCTCGCGCAGGAAAACCGGAAAATCCGCCTTGATGCAGCGGCTTTTCAATATTGTGTTTGAACAAAACGACCGGGTTGTTCCATTTTATTTTGAAATACGGGAAACGCCTCAATGGATAGGCTCTTTCAGCAGAGAATTCTTTTTTACTTTTATATGTCAGTATATTGCATTTCAATCAAGAAAATTGGAACATTTCGACTATAGCGACAACTCCGAAATGTTAATCGAAGCCGCTAAAAAAGAGGGGCTTGATTATTTGATTAAACACATTGAAAATTTTGAATATTCTGAAAGCAGGGGTTATTACGATTCGCTTTGGAATATGGCAGGAGAAGCGGCGAGGACTATAGCAAGACACAAAGACGAGCGCGTCCTGCAGATGATTGATGAATTCCAGTTTATCAATCGGTATA
>CAACVI010000050.1 GCA_900659855.1 Candidatus Desulfarcum epimagneticum | reverse complement strand
CTTGGGTTTGATTTTTGTAAAAACACGAATTCGCACAAACGTATGCCACACGGGGCTTTTCGGGAATGAATGATATTCGGCGTGTGTCTACGGTTTTGGCCCGTTTTTCGGGATTTTTTCCATCTCCAAAACCTGTTTTGGTGTTTTGATCTTTAACAATTTGAGAATGTTGCGGGTTTTCTGCGGGAGTTCATTGCGCATAAGCACACGATTTTTTAAATTAAAAAATTCTGTAACCTGAAGCTCACCCAAAGCGCGTCGGATTTCGTGCCAGGGCCTGCCGCAGGCTCTTTCCGCTATGCGTTCGATCATCAGGGCGAACACGCAAATTTTCACATGCGCTTCGATGCGCCTTGAGGCCCAGTGATACATCGGCGTCATCTTGATCTGGGTTCGCTTCAAAGAGCGGAAACAGCGTTCAATGACCATCAGGCCTTTGTATCCTCTGGCGGCGTCTTCAAGACTGATGGAGTCGTCATTGGTTTCCAAAACCCATTTGCCGTCGTATTTTCCGGCTTCCCGTATCGCTGACCGGTCCAGGCGGACCTTGCCGCCCTTTGTGACGCGCAGATACCGCTTGAAACGACGTGAAGCCAAAAGGTTAATGGCCCATTGCGCGGTGGCGGATGTGTCTTTATGGGACCCGAGTTCGGCTTCCAGCATGGCCACGATCAAGTTCCGGCGCTTTCGCTGACGCTCGGCTTCTTTGGGGTTGTGGCACAGGATATAGCGTTTACGCCGTTCGCCGTCGCCCACAATGACTTCTTTTGCCCGCAGGTTGTCGGTGAAAGAAGTGAAGCGGCCCCGTTTGGTGAGAACCTCGCGTTTGATTTCGCTTACGCCGGCCATGCGGCATGCCAGGAGGTATTTGCCGCAGGCTCTGGACAGCTCGGCGCGGTTATCGGCCGAGTTCATGCCCGAGTCCGCCACAAATAAAGCGCGGCCGAGCTTCCAGCCCCTGAGATCCGCGCGGACTTTCTCCACAGTGGAAACATCGGAGGTATTGCCTGGAAACACCCAGCTGCGAACCGGAATACCCTCCCGGGTCACGGCCAGAGCGACCACCACCTGGGGCGCCCAGAATCCTTCTTTGCTGTGGCCGTATTTTCTAAGGGAGGAGCCTGCTTCGTGATCGGGTTCATCCTCACGGTCAATATGGAATGAAGCCGTGGTGGTGTCGTAAAAAATCAGGTCCACATCGAGGTTAAACAGGTTGGCCGTCTCATAAAAGACGGTTTCCTCCACTTCGGCCGCGTTCTCATGCAAAATGTCCATGGCGTCATACATATTTTTGAGCTTCAGTCCGTCACAGGAGGGCATGTGGACTTTGGACAGCCATCTGTCCCAGACGCCCAGCTTGGACTCGGGCTCACAAAGGCGATTGGCGGTCATGGCCAGAAGAGCGCGTTCATAGGGAACACGCAGGCCTTTTGCCTCGCAGATATCGTTCAGGGTTTTCTTAATCCCCAGGCGCTCCCACAGCGCCTCAATGGCCAGGGGACAGCCCAGTTCGCGGGTTTTCCCAATTTTGAGATCGTCCGGGAAAGCGCTGGACGAAGACTGGGCTGAATCTGTGGGGAGTTCTTCATAAGGATCGGTGACAATCAGTCCGCACACGCGCGCGATTGATTTGCAGAGCCGGACGAGTTCCTGTCGGTCCAGCCGGTCGGCCCGGCCGAAGTTGTGGATGATCCTGGCCACCGGTTTGCGGGTTTTGGGGTGTCGCTCGTTATGCGCCAGCTGGTAGTATTCGACGACGGAGCCGTCCTTGTTGACGCGTTTTGTGGATCGAAGATACATGCTTTACCTGATAGCATTTTATATTTGCATAGTCAAGGGAAAAGACGAATATCGTGTGCCTACTACATTTGAGATTTGGAGAGCGTCTGCCGAGCGCAACCTGCTGTTTTTATTGAACCCGGATTCTTTTAAGGTCAAATTTTATGGCGTTTTGGGCTTACAAACCTCAAACGCAAGTTAGCCATCCCAAGCTTTTTTACGACTTTATCAAGTTTGAGGGGCAAAAATGAGAGTGGTGAATTTTAGCGAGGCCAGGAACAATTTAAAATCAGTGCTTGACCAGATATCTGAAGATATGGATTATACGATCATACACAGGCGCGATTCTGAAGATGCGATCGTCATGTCCTTAGGAACATTCAACAGCTTTATGGAAACATTCCATCTGCTGAAATCCCCAGCCAACGCAAGCCATTTGTCAAAATCAATTGAACAGTTTAAAAAAGGAAAAACAAAAACAAGAGAATTGATTGATGATTAGGCAATTGGCCTGGACTGATGAGGCTTGGAAGGATTATCTCTACTGGCAGTCGCAAGACAAAAAGACTTTGAAGAGAATAAATAAGCTCATTGAAGATTCAAAACGACAGCCTTTTCGAGGGATTGGCAAGCCGGAACCTCTAAAAGAGAACCTGACTGGTTTTTGGTCCCGAAGAATTGATCAGACAAACAGATTGGTTTATGCGGTGGATGACGATTATCTGACAATAATATCTTGCAGATACCACTATTGAAAAAAAAATTGCCCGCTTTTCGGCCAAGCTCTGTCGTCTGTGTCGCGCCAAACCAGAAAAAAAGTACAAAAAAGGGACAGGCCAATAATGACAGATTTATTCTTCTTGGAATTGGCTCCACTTTAAGGTTGCTTGTGGTTTGCCATTGTTTTCTCGAAAACGATAAAGTTATCCGAATAATCTCGGCGCGAAAAGCGACGAAGCAAGAACAAAAACAATATGGAGGCTTTTATCATGAGAAATGAATACGACTTTTCAAAATCAATAAAAAATCCATATTCAAAATACTTAAAAAAACAAGTCACTCTTAGACTTGGAGTGGATGTGATTGAATATTTTAAAAATATTTCTGAAGAAACCGGTGTGCCCTATCAGAATCTCATTAATCTCTATTTACAAGATTGCGCGCGCTCACAAAAGAAACCCAAACTGAGCTGGGCCGCCATAAAATCGGCGGAACAAGACTTCTTGCGCCGGACTGGGCGACCGCAACCTTCACTTCCCCCGGCTCCTTTTCGCCAAAATAATTCCAATGGTTTTTTCCAGGGCGTCGTTGAATTCTTCCGGGCGGGTCATCATCAAAAAATGATCGGCTCCTTTCAGAATAATGGCGTCGAATGAAGACATATGTCTTCGGTTTCCCTTGTAATTAACGGGCCACAAATCGCCGTTCACCGCCGCCACCGGGATTCGGATCTCATCAAAAATCGCGGCCGCCTCGCCCGTGACATACTGCGACATCATCTCCTTCATGGCGCTCAAGGCCGACCTGGGCGGCGCGGAAGCCATATCCGAAAGGATCCACTCCCGAATCCGGGGATCCGCGCCCGGCGAGATCATCCCCCCGGCGAACCCGCGAACGCCGGCGGAAAAATCCTTTTTCAAAGGGGCCATCATCCCGTCCATCTGCTTTCGGGTCATGGGATGCTCAATGTTTTCAAGGGTGTCCACGCCGATGAGCCCGATGGCGCGATCCGGCATCAGCCTGGCGGCCTCCGCGATGACGGACCCGCCCATGGAATGGCCGATCAAAATCATCTCCCGTCCGCCGGTGGCCACGGCCACGGCCCGGACATCCTCCCCAAAAGCCCTCATGGTGTGCCGCGAGCGTCCGTGTCCCGAATGGCCATGCCCGGCCAGGTCCAGGAGAATCACCCTGTGTTTTCGGGAAAAACGCGGGGTCTGGGCCCGCCAGTACCGGGCGTCGCAGCTCCAGCCATGCACAAACACAAGGGCCGGATCGCCTTTCCCATAAACCTCATAGGAGATGGGAACCCCGTCCCCGGAGGCGACCACGCGGGGCCATTCCTCTCCCGCCTGGGCCGCCCCCGCGACAAAGAGAACCGAAGGCAGAACGAAAATGGCCAGGGTCATCCTGACCCACCTTTTGATCTTCCCGGACTTTTTATTTTGAACGATTTTCTTTATCTCGTCTTTCATCTTTGCCTTCCCCGGACCATTTGCTTTGCGTCAAAACATCACGGCGCCTGATCGGTTTTTACGAATTTTTCAAACCCAATGCGACGATCTAACCTACCATTTTATTTTTCAAGGTGTCAATCAAATTTCTCGCGTGATCAGACGCCTCACACACTTTTTGGGGATTGATCTTTGCCAGAATTTCGAAAGAATGACGTCCTTTCTTATACCCGCCTTTGGTCCTTGCATGCCGGGAGGCGTTTTTTAAACCTCCAAACACATCCTTTTTGGGAACCCTTTCAATTTCCGGATTGTTCGGAAGCGCCCCGGGATTGAAACCTTGGCCAAAGAAATCCGCAAGACAATCTTTATCGGCCAGAAACCAGCTTTCCATGCATTGAACCATGAACTGAACATTGTCTTCATGGGCGCCGTCGGGCTTCTCCCATCCATCAGCCCTTCGGATTTTCAAAAAATCCCATCGTTTGATACCATCATGGACAGGCCCTTCGCTGTCCACAAGGAGCATGCAAAATTCATTTTTATTTTCACGAATGGCCGTGTGGAAGCGGTCATACGCTTTTTTCCGACTGCCGCAGGCAATGATTCTCGGCTTTTTGCCTTCAGGAAGGGCTCCGGAAAAAAACTCGCTGAATCCCCTCCTGAACTGAGATTTCGATCTCGCCTGATCTCCGCCGCCTTCGACATAAATTTTTACCATCGATTTCCCCCGATTTCGCCACTTCGCCACAACTCTCCCAAAGAATATTCTTTAAGCCACCCTTTAAGCGACTCTGCGTCCAGGCGGCGCGTCTTCGTCAAACCGTCATGTTTTTCACAAACCACCACTGAATCCGGGCGGTCCGTCAGCTCATCGACAATGATATCGGAGTGGGTCGTCACAATCAGCTGTGTTTTTTCAGAGGCTTGCAGAAGCATCCTGGCGACATGCGGTAAAATATCAGGATGCAATCCCAATTCCGGCTCTTCAATGCAGATCAGCGGCGGAGGGTCGGGATGGCATAGAATAACGATCAGGCATAAAAAACGAAGCGTTCCATCGGAAAGGCGCGTGGCCGGAACAGGCTGGGTCAATTTTTTTTCGTGCAGAAAAATCTGAACGGTTCCGCCATGAATTTTCGTCGAAATATCATCAAATTCATCATAAAAATAATTCAAATTCTCCAAAATAGCCCGCTTGGCCGCTGGTTCATGCTGGAGATTGTTCAGGACAAGCCCAAGATTGCTCATATCTTCCAAAAGAAAATCTTCCGGCAGATCCGGGCTTTGGGGAAGACGAGGCGGCGAGCGCCTTCCAAGATTCCAGTCCCTGAACAACCTGATCTCTGAAAAGCGATTGCTGATAAACGTCAGCTCCGGGTACAGATCCGGATCTTTTCTCTGGGACAAAACAGACTGATTGATCCCCAAGTCTTCCCTGTGGAGTTTTCGCTTGATCCCGCCCCTTCCATCGTTTTGTTCCGGAGCGCGACTTTCAGGATTTCGAACATTTAAAACAGGCGAGCCACCCATATACCGGTAATAAAAATAGACGTCATCCTCTGATTCATGGGTTTTGCGAGCGCTCTCAATGGCTTCATCAAAAATCTCAAGGCGCTGGCTGACTTCCGAAAAGTTAAGCCTGTATCTCAAAGGAATAGGGTCCCCGGGATAATTGAGCGACAAATTCAACTCCGCGACCGAACTTTCGTCGGAACCTTTCCAAAGCCATTCCCTGATCCCTCCGCCTCTTCGTATGGGAGCAAGCAAATCTTTCGGCAAAGATTTTAACAAAGAAAAGGCTTCAATGAAATTTGATTTTCCGCACGAATTTTTCCCGATCAGGACATTCAAAGGACCCAGTTCAATATCATCGCTTTTATCGCCAAAAGACAAAAGATTCTTAAGTTTTAAACTGTTAACGAATACTTTTCTTTCAGGCATTTCTACATTGCTCCTTTTTCACACTTAAGGAAATTGATAAACCCGTAAAAAACAGATCGGACGGCATCGTAAAAATTATAACCAAAATATTGTAATTTGAAGGTCTTTGATCATCTGTGCATTTTATGCTTTTGACTATAAACGTTTGAAAATCGTTTCGTCTCAGCGGCGCGATCAGCCGGAGGACGATTCCCCGGGCTGGACCGGCAGCAGCGGCTTGTACAAAACGATTGAAAGAAGCCCGGCGAAATACATCGCCAATCCGAATATTCCGGAGGTGAAGAACATGGAGCTGTGGAAATCCCCGGTGGCGTCCTGGATCAGCAAAGCGATGGTCATGGCCAGTGAGGCGTTTCGCAAACCGGTTTCAAGGGAAATCGCCCGGGTCTGGTAATTGTTGACGGAAAACGCTTTGGAAAACAAAACGCCCAGGATCATTCCCAAAAAGGTCAGGGAGAAAACCGTCGAGTAAAATTTGACGCCATACCGGGCCGTGTCCGCAAACGAGTTCAGATTGCTTGAAATTCCCGCCACAACCAGTATCAGCAGGGCCACGATTCCCAACCCGGAAAAAAACGGCGTGGATTTTTCCGCGAACGCCGGCCATTTATGTCGCAGGGACATGCCCGTGGCAAGGGGCGCGATGACCAGGATCAGAATGGTTTGAACCACGACTTTCACCGGAATCACAATTTCAGGCAGATTCGCGCAATAAAGCGCCAGCAGCATGGGCGTGAAAAAAATGGAAAGGACGGTGGAAAAGGATGTCAGGGATATGGAAAGAGCCAGATCCCCTTTGGCGTAGTAGGTCATCAGATTCGAGGTCACGCCCCCCGGGATCGCGGTGATCAGAATCATGCCCACAAAAATAAAGGGATAGCGCTCATAAAACCCCAGCAGATGCCCCAGTCCCATGGCAAGAAGGGGCATCAGTCCGAATTGCAGGATCTGGCCGACGATGATTCCCCTCGGTTTTTTAAAGACCAGGGCGAACTCCTTTAAGGTCAAGGTGAGCCCCATGCCGACCATGACAAAGAAAAGCATAAGTATAATGAATATTTTAAATATCTTATCCAACAAAAGAGGTTGGGGTTTCTCCATGAGACGGACAAAGTCATACACATGCCCTTCCACTTGCCCCCGGATTGTCCCTACCTTGAAGATCATTTTGTTTTTGTACATGCCTTCAAGGCCGGCGTAAAAGGAATCCGCGTTCTCCCCCAGCATGGCGGGGTCTTCGGGAAGCGATAAAATAAAAACCTCCCCGTCAAGCCTCCTTAAAAGATACACGTTTCCGGCGCTTTCCGGGGCCGGGTCCGCGCCGGATTTAAGAATGCGAAGGTTTCCTGAAAATTCCATTTCCCGGGATTTTGTCCAGTCCAGTTTCCCGGACTCGCGCTTTAAGGTTTCAAACAGCTTGATATCGCCCTTTCCAGCGGCGATTTCAGAGAGCCTCTGGTACAGCTCTTCCCCTGTTTCTCCCTGGGGTTTGGAGATCGCCGGCGGCGCCGTCATCAAAAACGCGGCCAAAACAAAAGCGCCCAGGATCGCAAGTTTTTTCCCCTTCTTTTGATCATCCCCCATGATATCCTCCCCCTGTCCGGTTCCGTCAAATCGGCTCTCCCTGGAGTCCCCGGGCCCGCCCCGGCGCTTTCCGGAAAAGCGTGAAAAAAATTTTGAGACAATAAATGATAAACTCGTAAAAAAGCTTGGGATGGCTAAGTCAAAAAATTCGATATACAAGGCGTGGCGCTTATTTTTAATCGAGGCAATACATGTAGTATGCCTCGATTAAAAATAAGCGCCGCAACGCGGTAGATCGAATTTTTTACGACGCCATCAATGAATCCGTATCACACAAGACAAGGGAATGCAAAAAAAATGGCGGAGAAGCGCCTCGCCGAATGATTTTTATTGAGGGAATGTGGGGTCTGTGATATCTTGGGGCATCATGGAATTTGAATATGACCCGAATAAAAGCGAAACGAACAAAAAGAAACATGGAATTGACTTCGAAGAGGCCAAACGCCTTTGGGAAGATGTGAACAGACTCCAAGTTCAGGCCAAAAGTGAAACTGAATCCCGATATGCCCTAATCGCTTCTTATCGGGGCAAACTATGGAGCGCTTTTTTCACAATACGGGAAAGCCGCGTCAGAATTATTTCAGTCCGAAGGTCCGGAAAAGGCGAAAGGAGACTATATAATGAAAGCTGAAAAACTTGACGAACTTTTCGATAATGGCGAGGATATCACGCCGTATCTGGATCTCGCCACCCAAAAACGGCCCGCTTTAGAGCAAAGGCGGGTCAATGTTAATTTTCCGGCTTGGATGATCCGCTCCCTGGACCGCGAGGCGACCCGAATCGGCGTCACAAGACAGTCTATCATCAAAGTCTGGATTGCGGAACGGATCAAAGCGGAATCCGGCCGGCGCCTTTGACAAACGCAAAGGACATGAGGTTGGTAATTGGTCCCCTCTTAAGACATGGGAGACAAGGCATGCCTTGTCTCATTTCCGCAAGATATTTTCTCGGATATCGTCAAGGTCGCAGGAGGGGTTTTATTTGTGTGGAGAATCGAACTGTTTTCAGCGGGGGCCGCCGCCCCCGCAAGGAATTGGATCGTTTGGCTTAAGCCATCCCCTTAAAGGCGAAAAAGGCCAGGGCGATGATGCCGGCGGTCACCAGGCCGATGGAGGTGTCCTGAAGGGGTCTGGGAACCCGGGCCAGGAAAGTCCGCTCCCGGAGACCGGCGAAGATGATAAGCGCCACGCCGAAGCCCACGGCATAGGCGAATGAGGCCACCAGGGCGTTTATGAAGTCGTACTCCTCGTTGATGTTGATCAGGCACACGCCCATGACCGCGCAGTTGGTGGTGATCAGGGGCAGGAAAATCCCCAGGCCCGCGTACAGGGCGGGAATGCTTTTTTTCAAAAACATCTCCACAAACTGAACCAGGGACGCGATGACCAGGATAAAGGCGATGGTTCGCAAATATTCAAGGCCAAGGGGTTTGAGCGCGTAGTTGTCCGTGATCCAGGTGATGACCCCGGCCATGACCAGGACAAAGATCACCGCCATGGACATGCCGATGGCGGTCTCCATCTTTTTGGACGTTCCGAGGAACGGGCAGTTTCCCAGGTACTGGGCCAGAAGAATGTTATTGACGAATATGCAGCTGATGGCAAGGACTATGAAATCGCCCATGTGTAATCTCCTATTTTTTTCCCAAAAGATTCATGCCGCAAAGCATCAGACCCAGGCAGACAAATGCGCCGGGGGCCTCCACCATGAATGAAAAGGGTTGAAACGAAGGGCCGAACAGCATGGGAATCGCGATGTCTCCCCAGAAGGTGAGCGCCCCGCTTCCCAAAGATTCCCGAACAGCGCCCAGGGCCGCCAGGGAAAGGGTGAATCCCACCCCGATACCCAGACCATCGGCCACAGAGGCGGCCACGCCGTTTTTATAGGCGAACGCCTCGGCCCGGCCCAGGACAACGCAGTTGACCACGATGAGCGGGATGAATATTCCCAGTTTCTGAAAAAGAGGGTAGGCGTACGCCTGCATCAGCAGCTCCACAATGGTCACAAATGTGGCGATGACAATGATGAAACAGGCGATCCTGACCTTGGTCGGTATGGCTTTGCGCAGGGCGGAGACCAGCAGGTTGGAGCAGATCAGCACGAATGTGGTGGCAAGCCCCATCCCGATGCCGTTCTCCACGGTCTTGGTCACCGCCAGCACGGGGCAAAGACCCAAAACCAGCCGGAAAGGCGGTATTTCCGCCCACAGGCCCTTTGCGAATTCCTGAGCGATCGACTTTGTCGCCATGATTATCTCCCGTTATATTTTGTTTTTTCGCTTCTTTTTAATCGAGGCTGATGAAACGGTCTGTCAGCGTTTGTCCCTGATTTCCTTGAGTTTGGCCATCAACCGGGGTTTTAAACGGTTGTACACGGCTCCGGCGTCGGTCAGGGCCGCCGCGACTCCCCTGGAAGTGATGGTGGCGCCTGAGAGCGCGTCCACCTGCCCCCCGTCGCCTTTCACCTTGAAGACCTGGTTGGTGTCCAGGCCCTTGAACTGGGCCGCGAAGCCCGGCTCGGTCTTGGCCCTGGATCCCACGCCCGGGGTTTCGCTGTGGGTGGTGACGCCCGCGCCTGAAATCTTGTCATCCCCAAGAGTCACGCCCGCCATGACGCCGATATCGCCGCCATATCCTTTTCCCGAGCTTTCAAAGGCGATCATGGCGGTGTCCCGGTCATCGAACAGGCCCACGAAAAAACTTCTTTCCACGTCTCCGTCCATGAGTTTGAACCGGTCTTCCAGGGGATTGTTGGAAGCGCCGGCCAGTATGTCGAGAATGGCCGGGCCTTTGACGAATTTAAGCTCCTGGTATTCGATCTTATCCTTTGTTCCGTTTCGGAGGGCGGCCAGAAGCAGCCCTGAGATGAAGCACAGAACGGTGAGCGTCACCGCCATTTTTATCATTTCACGCATGTCAAATCACCTTTCCCATGGCCTTTGGCCTTATTTTATCCAAAAGGGGATTGATTAAATTGAAAACCAGTATGGCAAAAACCACTCCGTCGGCGTAAACCCCGATGTTCCGGATCAGTATGACCATGATTCCGGCCCCGGCCCCGTATATCAGCATGGGGATGAGATGGACCGGCGAGGAGGCGTCTTCGGCGGCCAGAAAAAACGCCCCGATAAGGGTGTATCCCGTGAATATGTGAAACAGGGGGCCGGCGTAGGCGGCGGGGTCGGCCATATTGAAAAAAAGCGCGGTCACAAAGACCCCGGCCAGAAAAGAGACGGGGATCTCCCAGCGGATGAATCCCCTGGCGATGAGGTACAGCCCCCCGGCGATGAGGCCCAGGCCGAACGTGGCGCCGACGCCTCCCACCTGCCTTCCCATGAGGAGGTCTCCCATGCTGAAATCGGCCGCGGCCTCCACGCCGAGCCCTTTGAGAGCCTTCAGGGGCTCAAGCGCCTTAAAGGCCAGGTCGTAATTCAGCAAAGCGGCGTCGAAGTCGAGCAGGTCTTTCCAGGACACCATCAGAATGGCCACCGCCAAAAGAACCGGGTTCACCGGGTTGGCCCCGATGCCTCCGAATATCTGCTTTCCGATGACCACGGCGATGAATGTGCCGACGACCACAAACCACCAGGGGCTTGTGGCCGGGATCAGCGCCGCGAACAGAAGACCGATGAGCGCGGCGTCGCCGTCCGCCACCGTGTCCGGGCGTTTGGCCACCCGGTTGAACAGCGACTCCCACATGACGGCGGTGGAAACGGACAGGGCCGCCGCTCCCAAAGCCGGCGCTCCGTAAAAAAAGATTCCCAGAAAGACGGCCGGAAGAAGCGCGAAAATCTTGTGAAGGCTTCTTTCCGAAATCCGGCTCCCGACGTGAGAGAAGGGAGCGTGTGAGACGATGACTTTTTTCCCGTTAAACATATATGGATCCTCGCTTTTTTAAGCCGCGGCGTTTGTTTTTGAAATCTCGTGTTTCGCCAGCCGGATATACTGAAAAACCGGCATCCGGGCCACGCACACAAAGGCGCACAGGCCGCAGTCCACGCACGACATGAGGTCCCAGGACTCGGCGGCCTCCTCGTAGCGGCCCGCCTCCAGAAAACGGACCAGCATGTTCACCGGCACGCCGGTCGGGCAGACCCGGACGCATTCCCCGCAGTTGACGCACGGGTAATCGCTGTAATAATGGACATCATCTTTTTTGAGAATCATCAGGCCGTCCGTGTCCGGCCTCACCGGAAAATTCTCCGAATACACGGCGGAGCCCGTCATGGGGCCCCCCATGATGATGAGATCGTCTTCATCGATTTCCACGCCGCAGCTTTGGATCACATGGCCCACAGGCGTTCCGATTCTCGCGTAAACCAGCCGTCCGGCCCCCTTCTTGTCCACAAGGGTCAAAAGCTTTTCCTGGGGCGGGCGCCCGGTTTCAAAGGCCTGTCCCAGGGAGATCGCGGCCTCCAGGCTGAAAAAGGCCACGCCCAGATCGGCCGGGGAGCCGCCGGCCGGAACCTCCATGCCCAGAACGTTTTTCATGATCAGGGCCGGGTTTCCCTGGGGATAGAGGGGGGAAACCTTTTGGATCTCGGCCCCCGTCACGTCCAGGGAGCCGGAGAAATCCGACGGGACCGCCAGGATCACGCGCCCGACCCCGGTGATCTTTTTCAGAACCTCCACGCCCTTTCCGATGGCGTCGGCGGCGGAAAACAAAAGAAACGGGGCGGTCAGAAGCATCAGGTCGGAAGAGACGCCGTTGATGACGATGACCTCCATGTTCCGGGGCTCAAGAGATTCGGAATCACTGGAAAAGCAGTCCAGGCAGGGCGCGCCGGGAACGTGGGCCAGACAGCGGCGGGCGCCCTCAAGGGATGGCTCCCCGGCCAGATCATCCAGCTCGACCCCGGGGTCCGGGTCCGAAGACCCCGTGATGGACACCTGGGTCCAGTCCCGGCCCTGATCGTCTGAAACCGTGGATATGGACGCCACTGTTCCGGAGATCGGCGAAACCGCGCATCGCTCGTCGTCCGTATAAAGGAGAAGACGCCGGCCGGCCTCAACGGAATCTCCCGGGGCCAGCGCTCTTTTTTCCAGAACTCCCCCGCCGGGGGCCATCAGAAGGGTGGCGTTTTGAGGCGGAACGATGGTTTCCGGCTCCGGGAAAACGCCCTCCGGCTTTTCATATTGGAGTTTCACGCCGCCCAGTCCCATTAAAAAATTTTTCATCATAATCCAACCTTTTCTCAAATCCTTTCATGACCCCGGGAATCCGTCCCCGGACCTGAAAATCACATCACATGGCATGAGCCGCATTCCTCGGGCCCCGCCCCGCCATCCTTGTGGCAGCCGACGCACTGGTCGTGAAAGGCGTCGGATCTTGCCGGAGTCTCCCCGGCGTCCACCTCATCGGCCTCATGGCAGTCGAGGCACGACAGCGACGCCGTTTCTTTTTTGTCTTTGGCGTGGCACGAGCCGCAGGAGGCCAGGTTTTCCTCCTCGGCCGGATGATGGTGGCATTCCAGGCAGGCGATGGCGTACCCGGAGTCGTCCAGATGCGCTTTGTGATCAAACAAAACATTTCCCGCCACGCTTTTAAACATCAGCCGCGCCGGGCTCTCGGGCTGTGGGCCGGAGAACCCCGCGTAGGACGCCACGCCGACAAAGAACAAAACCATGGCAATGATATACGCTGTCCGCAATTCTTTTTTTTCAGTCATTTTCGCCAAAATCCCCGGGTTAAAGATATTCTTCGATTAAAGAAATATCCGTTTGCCTGATTCATTTTCAGTATTCGGGCCCTTTCATTCCCGAAAGGGACGCCGAACAAAACACGGATTAGCTAACACAATTGGAGGCGGCTTTCAAGGCTTTAAACCATTTTTTTTGAAAATATTTTCCGACATGCATCCCCTGGCGCATAAATCGCAGTCCGTCATGGGGCATGGCGGGGACGCGCGTCCGGCCAGCGCCTTTTCATATTCCCGGCGCAGAAAGTCCCGGTCCAGACCTGAGTCGATGATCTCCCAGGGGAAACGCTCCTCCGGACCCCTTTCCCGGACAACCCGCGGGCCTTTGTCCGATTTCAGCCCGGCCAGGACCCGGGTCCATTTCCCCCCTTCTCCGGCGGCCATCTCCAGGGCTTTGGACGTCCGCCGGTCTCCCCGGGACAAAAGGGCCTGGACATGGGCCTCCCGCGGGCTGTTGCCGTGGATCCGAATGTTGGGAACGGCCCTCAGGCCATTGGAAATGGCCCGGATCTTTTTTTTCATATCGGCGACGCCGGGCGCCGGGGCCCACTGGAAGGGGGTGAGAGGCTTGGGGACAAAGGGATTCAGGCTCACCGTGACCGAGCCCATGCGCCCCTTTTCCCGGCTGGCGTCCGCGAAACGTTCCCGAACGCGGCGGCACAGGTCCACAATGGCCGCCGCGTCCCCGGGCTCCTCCGTGGGAAGGCCTGTCATGAAATACAGTTTGAGATTCAAAACGCCGCGCCCCGCGAAGGTTTCGGCGGCGGACAGAATGTCCGACTCGTCCATTCCCTTGTTGATGACCCGCCTCATCCGCTCAGAACCGGCCTCGGGCGCGATGACGGCGGTTTTGACCCCGTTTTCCCGAAGCAGATCAGCCAGGCGGTCGTCAATGGAATCGGCCCGAAGGGAGCTGAATGAAAGCCGGACCCCTTCCCGGGCCGCCAGGCGGCCCAGGCGATCCATGTCCTTGAAATCCGAAAGGGCCGCCCCCACCAGCCCCACGCGGTCCGACTTTCGCGCCCCTTCTTTGATGGCCTTTTCCAGCGCGGAAAACGAGAAAAAACGGGGAGGGCGGCCGGCGAAACCCGCCGCGCAGAAACGGCATCCCCGAAAACAGCCCCTTGACGCCTCCACCAGAAACATCCGGCCGAAGGCGGACCCGGAAGACAGCACCACGCTTCGGACCGGCTCATCGGCGATGTCCGCCTTGACCATTCGCCTGACCCGGGGCGGAACATCGGCG
Organism: Candidatus Desulfarcum epimagneticum; assembly: GCA_900659855.1. NCBI lineage: Bacteria > Pseudomonadati > Thermodesulfobacteriota > Desulfobacteria > Desulfobacterales > Desulfobacteraceae > Candidatus Desulfarcum > Candidatus Desulfarcum epimagneticum. The sequence continues at coordinate 139,069 of CAACVI010000050.1, read as the reverse complement.
ATGGGGGCGATTTTTTTGATGGAGCCGTCGCTTTGGCGGGACACCTGGTAAAACGAAGGGACGTAAAGACCTGAAACGTGTCGGGCCAGATCCGCCAGAAGGGCGCGCCGGTCCAGGGAGGGGTCGTAACGGTTGAAAAAAGGCTTTAAAAGGGCCTCGGACTCGCCGATCAGAAAGCAGTCCATAAAATCGGCCAGGGGCTCGGGATTGAGAAGACAGGCCACGCCGCCGGCCATGACCAGGGGCAGGGGCCGGTCGCGCCGGCGGGAATAAAGGGGAATCCCCGCCGCGTTGAGCATCATGGGGATATGAACGAAATCATTTTCAAAGGAAACGGAAAAGGCGATGATGTCGAAATCGGCCAGGGGCCTTCCGGATTCGAGGGCGCGCGGGCCTGATCCGGACCCGGAAAGAAACGCCCGCTCACACACCACATGGTCCAGGGCGTTGAGCTGGCTGTAAACCGCCTGGAACCCCAGGTTGGGCATGCCCACGCCATAGACATTGGGGTAGGCCAGGGCCACGCTGATCCGGTTTTTCCAGCTTTTGACCACGGCCCCGGTCTCGTCGCCGCCCGTCTTTTTTCGGCCTCCGGGGCCGGGTCCGCGCGTCACCCGGGATATCCTACACCACCAGGAGTCTTTGGCCGGGATAAATTTTGGAGCGTTTGCTCAGGCCATTGATCCTTAAAAAAGCGCTCAGGGTCATGTTGTGTTTCAAAGCGATCTCAAAAGGGGTGTCGCCGTCTTTCACCAGGTAGGTCTTGAAGGTTTCCCCGCCGCCGGGTATCTTCAATTTCCGACCCGCCACAATCACGCTGTTGACCCGGATGCCGTTGGCCGACGCGATTTTCCTCACGCTCACCCGGTGGCGGCGGGCGATGCCCGAAAGGGTTTCCCCGGGCCTGATCCGGTGATAAAGGGTCTCGCCGCCGGCGAAATATTTCACAGACCGGATGCGGTCAAGGCCGGCCGCCAGGATTCCCGCTTTCCCCGGCGGCACTTTCAGGGGATAATTTTCCGCGGGAACGACGCGCGCGCGCAAAGACGGATTGAGTTTCGTGAGGACTTTTTCCGAAATCCCCATGCGAAAGGCCGCGTCTTTCAATCGGATCCGTTTGGGAACCGAGACAATCTCAAAGCGCGGGGGGGACGCCCGGCGGGCGGGGTCCAGTCCGTATTTCGCGGGATTTTTGACGATATGAAGCGTGGCCAGGAACCGGGGAACATATCGGGCCGTCTCCCTGGGCAGACGCTCATAAATGTCCCAGAAATTGTCGAAATATTTTTTCCCCCGTCTTTTGATTTCCCTCAGAACCCTTCCCTCGCCGCAATTGTAGGCGGCCAGGGCCATGTTCCAGTCCCCAAAAATCTCATGCAGCCGGGACAGGTATTTGATGGCCGCGTCGGTGGATTTATACGGGTCCAGCCGCTCGTCTATGTATCGGTTCCGTTTCAGGCCGTATTTGGCCCCGGTGGTCCGAATGAACTGCCAAAGGCCCAGGGCTTTGGCCTCGGACAGGGCGTTGGGTCTGAATCCACTTTCGATGAGAGGAAGCCAGGACAGCTCGGAAGGCATGCCGGCCGCATCGAGTTTGCGCACGATGTGCTCCCGGTATTTCCCGGAGCGTCTCCAGGCCCGTTTGAAAAAACCCTTTTCCCGGCCGCGGGTGAAGGCGTCCAGCTCGGAGCGGATATGCCGGTTCATCTCCAGGGGAATCTCATCATGGGCGCCCGCGACAATGTCGGGGCCGGTCCGCCGGGAGGTGTGGATCTCCAGAATCCGTTTCGATATTTTAAAACGCAGGCTCTCTTTTCGGCGGGCCAGTATCCGGTTTTTTCCCTCATTCACCCGGCCGATGAGCCCATAGGCCCGGTCCAGGGCCTCCATGGCGCTGTCCATGTCTCCTTTTTCCCACAGCTCCTGGGAATAATCGCACAATGTCCGCGCCTCGCTTAAAAAAATCCGCGCCCCGGAATAAGGGGAATCGTCCATGCAAAAGCCCGGCGCGGCGCAAAGGGCGAGCCAGAGCCCGACCCCGAAAACCGCCTGCCGGATGGTCATCCGTTTTAATCTCATATACCTGTCCATTAATCGGCCCATCCATCAGCCTTCATCAATCGGCTTTTTTTCTCAAAAACGCCGGCGTCTCAAAAGAGGCGAAATCATCCGAGCCATCCACAAACCCCTTGTGAATCTTCTCCGGCTCCCCGCCCCTTTTTTCCTCCGACTCTCTCACGCGAATGAAGGTGGGCTCGTCATAGTCCACCTGGCCCCGGGGGCCCGCGGGAATCATGTCTCGAACACGGCCTCTTTTTCTCGCGTCCCCTCCGGACTGAATCTCGTCTTCCGACGCTATCCCTGTGGCGATGACGGTGACCCGCATCTCATCCTCAAGGGAATCGTCCACCACCGTGCCCCAGATGATGTCCGTGTCTTCGCCCACTTCATTGTAGATGCACTCGGACGCCTCGGTCATCTCTTCCATGGTGAGGTCGCTGCCGCATGTGATGTTCATCAAAACACCTTCGGCGGTGCTCACGCGCACATCTTCCAGAAGGGGATGAGACACGGCTTTCCGGGCGGCCTCGGTGGCCCGGTTTTCGCCCTTGGCCACCCCGATTCCGATAATGGCCATCCCCGCCTTGGACATGGTGGAGCGGACATCGGCGAAATCCAGGTTGACCAGACCCGGCATTAAAATCAGGTCTGTGATCCCCCTCACGGAATGAAGCAGCACCTCGTCGGCTTTTTTAAACATATCCAGCATGGTGGCGTTTTTGGAGGCCAGCCCCCTCAACCGGTCGTTGGGAACTGTTATAACAGTGTCGGTGACTTCTTTCAACACCTGGATTCCCTCTTCGGCCTGCCGCAGCCGCTTCCGGCCTTCAAAAGAAAAGGGTTTGGTCACCACCGCAACAGTCAGAGCGCCGATTTCTTTGCATATTTCAGCGATCACCGGGGTGGCGCCCGTTCCTGTGCCTCCCCCGAAGCCGGCGGTGATGAAGACCATGTGGCTGTCCTCCAGGGCCTTTTTAATGGCGTCGCTGTTTTCAATGGCCGCCTCGCGGCCGATGTTGGGGTCGGCCCCGGCGCCCAGCCCCCCGGTGAGCTTTTCTCCGATCCTGAGCTGGACGGACGCCTTGGAAATGCCGATGGCCTGGGCGTCGGTGTTGGCCGCGATGAATTTGACGCCCTGCAGATTGGAATCAATCATGTTGTTGACGGCGTTTCCTCCTCCCCCCCCTACTCCGATCACCTTGATTTTCGCAGTATTATCACTGCCGACATACGTAAAATTAGACATAAAAATCCCTTTCCCCTTTGGGTTGCCCCATGAAAAAAATCATACCGCCTCTCTCACCCAGTTTTTCATCCTGCGCATCACCCGGTTGAAAATATTGGCGTCACGTATCCGGAACTTCTTTTTGGAGTCACTTGAGGCCCCATACAGCACCAGCCCCACCCCTGTGGCGTACATGGAGCTGTTCACCACATCCACCAGGCCGCCGATGCCCCGGGGCTTTCCCAGCCGGGCGGGGAGATTGAAGGTCATCTCGGCGATCTCCACGACCCCCTTCAGAAGGGCCGACCCCCCGGTCACCACCACCCCGGACACGATGCTGTTTTCCATTCCGGCCCTGTGAATCTCCCGTTTCACCAGCTCAAAAATCTCCTCCACCCGGGGCTCGAGTATCTCTCCCAGTATCTGGCGGGGAAGCCGCCTGGACTCCCTTCCCCCCATCCCCGGGATTTCGATGGACTCATCGGGCTTGATGTCCTGCAAAAGACAGGTCCCGCGATTGATTTTGATTTTCTCCGCCGAGGCGATGGAGGCCCGGACCCCCACCGCGATGTCGTTGGTCAGGTTGTTTCCTCCCAAAGACAGCACAAACGTGTGTTTGATGTTGTCCTCGGAGAAAATGGCCAGATCCGTGGTGCCGCCTCCCAGATCAATCAAAGCGGCCCCGATTTCCCTCTCCTCTTTTGTGAGCGCCGCCTCGCCCGAAGCCAGGGATTCCAGCACAATGTCGCATACGTCCAGGCCGGCGCGGTTGGCGCATTTCACGATGTTGTGCGCCGATGTCACGGCGCCGGTGACAATGTGCACCCGGGCCTCCAGCCGGACCCCCGACATGCCGATGGGATTGTGGATGCCGGCCTGATCGTCCACGATATACTCCTGGGGAAGCACGTGGATGACCTCCCGGTCCATGGGAATGGCCACGGCCCGGGCCGCGTCAATGACCCGCGCCACATCGTTTTCCATCACCTCCGACCCCTTGATGGCGATGATGCCCCGGCTGTTGAAACCCGTGATGTGCCCCCCGGCGATGCCTGCGTAAACCGAGGAAATCTCGCATCCGGCCATCAGCTCGGCCTCCTCGACGGCCTTTTTGATCGATTTCACCGTGGATTCAATGTTCACCACCACGCCCTTGCGAAGCCCTTCCGACGGATGGGTCCCGATGCCGATGATGTTGATGTCTCCATCCGCCATCTCCCCCACGACGGCGCATATCTTGGTCGTGCCTATATCGAGGCCGACGATAATATTTTCTTCCTGGCCTTGCATGTGACACCTCGCTTGATTTTCGTAAAACGGATCATTGTTTTTTTATGCCCCTGCCCACCGGCCTGACCACCGCCCTTTCCGGGGCGCTGAGATCCAGGAACGAATACTTTGAAAAGCCGCCATGGCTTTTCATGTGGCGCGCCACCCTCTCAAGGGCCTTGCGCTTTTCGCCGTAGGAGCCGTATCCGATCCTGATTCTTTTCGCGGCGCCGGCCCCGGTCTTTTTCCCGTCTCCGGAAATCGCCAGCTCAAGCCCCAGCTCCCGGTCAACCCGGATCTCTTTCAGGGTCCCCGGGGCAAAAAGTCTCTTTTCCCTCCCAAACACCTTGAGGGCCCGGATCGCCTCGGCAAAAGCCGCCGGCCCGGATTCCGGGGCCGGGTCCATATCGGAAAAAGCCAGCCCTTTCACCCTCACCAGATCCGGCGGGTCTGACGCCTCCAGGCGTTTGAACACCCGCCCGTCTTCATCCAGCAAAAATCCCGGCCCCACATCCAGCGCGGCCAGGGCCGCGCGTTCTCTGATCCCGATCTCCAGCCCCGCCGGAAGATGTCTTTTCACCTGGGCGTCAACGATCCAGGGATTCGCCAGGAGCCTTTTCCGGGCCAGGGAAAGATTCACGGCCAGAACATTGGCCCCCTCCCGGATCCCGGCCTGGTCCAGGACCTGGCGGCGGCTGAGGAATCGGGCGCCGGTCACCCGGATCTCCCGGGCTTTGAAAGCCGCTGAGCGAAGCGCCGCGTTGTGGGCCTTGGTGAACACAAAACCCAAGACAGCCATGAAAACAACAAACAGCGCCATTCCGGCCAGGAAAAAACCCCGCCTGGCCGCGGCTTTCCTCTTTCTAACCGGGCTTTTTTTATAAGGCCCTTTCGAGGCCGGGGCATACGCCGACAATTTTCACCTCCGGATCAAGCCTGACGTTGAATTTCTCATAGACCGTCTCCCTGGCCATGTTCATCAGATCCAGGACATCCTTTGCCGAGGCGTTTCCCACGTTTAAAATAAAGTTGGCGTGAACCTCGGAAATCCGGGCGCCCCCGATTCTTTTTCCCTTGAGCCCGGCCATATCCAGGAGCATGCCGGCGGGGCGGCCTTTTTCCGGATTTTTAAAAAAACATCCCGCGCTTTTTCCCCCGGGCTGGGTTTTGTTCCGGGCCGAAAGAATCATACGCCCCTCTTTTTGAACCCGGCCCGGCTCTGAGACGCCCAGCCTGAAAAAAACCTCCGAGACGATGGCGCCGGCGGGAAAGCGCCCGCCCTCTTTTTCTCTGAACGCCCGAAACGCCTCCCGGGACATTTTTTCTTTCCGCCCGTCCGGAAAGAGGACCGTCGCCGCCTCCAGGACGTCCTCCATGCTCCCGTGGGAGGACCCGGCGTTCACCATGGCCGCCCCTCCCACAGAGCCGGGAATGCCCAGGGCGAAATTCATGCCCGAAAGCCCCCGCTTCGCCGCGAAGGCGAACGCCGTTGAAAGCCTGGCCCCGGCCATGGCCCCGACCACGGTTTCCGGGCCGTCCGAGGCTTTTTCCCACACGCGGGTGAGACAGTTTTCCAAAGAGATACAAAGCCCCGGAAGACCCCGGTCCGAAACCAGCAGATTCGTCCCCCCTCCGATGACCATCCAGGGAATCCCTTCCCCGGACGCCATCCGCAAAATCGACTCCAGGTCTTTCAAAGACTCCGGCGTCGCGCGCGCCTCGGCCGGGCCGCCGATCCCCAGGGAGGTGTGGCGGCTCATGGGCTCGTCAAAGCGGACATGGGCGCCCGAAATCCGGGACAGCCGTTTTTTCACACGGTCAGTCAGCATCGCGAATAAACCGCTCCCCGGCCTTCCACACATCCCCGGCCCCAAGGGTGAGAAGAATGTCGCCGTTTCCGAGCTCTTTTCCCAGGCGAAGGGCCGCGGCGTCAAAATCCTTCACATAAAACGCCGGAACGCCGCTTTCCTTTTCAATGGCGGCGGCGAGTTCCCGGCTGTCCGAGCCGGGAACGGCCTTCTCCCCGGCGGCGTAAACCGGCAGCGCATACACCACGCCGGCCCGGTGAAACACCCGGGAAAACTCGTCGAACAACGCCCGGGTCCGGGTGTGCCGATGGGGCTGAAACAACGCCGCCACGCGCCTTTCCGGGAAGCTCTTCTCCAGCGCGTCCAGAGTGGTTTCGATCTCGGTGGGATGGTGGCCGTAATCGTCCACCACCAGAATCCCCCGGACCTCTCCCTTGATCTCCAGGCGCCGCTCCACCCCCCTGTGGCCCTCAAGCGCGGAGCGAATTTTGTCAAAAGAAACGCCCAGCTCAAGGCCCACCGCGATGCCCGCCGCCGCGTTTCGGGCGTTGTGAAAACCGGGAAGATTAAGCCGGATATCCCCCAGCCTTTCGCCTGAGCGCGCCACCTGGAACACGGTTTTCAAACCGTCGAACTCAATGTCCGTCACCTCCAGGTCCGCGCCGGGCGACGTCCCGTAAGTGGTGAAACGTTTTTTGATCCCGGGAATCAGCTCCCTCACATGGGGGTCGTCGGCGCAAAGAACCGCCAGGCCGTAAAACGGCATGCCGTCGATGAAACGCGCGAAGGCGTCCTTGATCTCATCCAGGTCCTTGTAAAAATCCAGGTGCTCCCGGTCGATATTGGTGACCACGGCGATGGACGGCGACATCCTGAGAAATGACCCGTCGCTTTCGTCGGCCTCGGCCACGATAAAATCCCCCTGTCCCAGGACCGCGTTGTAGCCCACGCTTTTGAGCTTGCCCCCGATGACCACCGTGGGATCCAGCCCCCCCTCCCCCAGGATGGAGGCCACGACGGAGGTGGTGGAGGTCTTGCCGTGGGCGCCGGAAATGGCCACGCCGTATTTGAAACGCATCAGCTCCGCCAGCATCTCGGCCCGGGGAATCACGGGGGTCGAGTTCTCCCCGGCCGCCAGAACCTCGGGATTGTCCGGCGGGATGGCGTTGGAGACCACCACGATGTCGGCCCCGGCGGCGTGGCCGGCGGCGTGGCCCTCCCTCACCTCGCAGCCCAGGCTTTCCAGGCGGCGGGTGATATCCGAGGACCGGATGTCGGAGCCGGTCACCCGGTAGCCCAGCCGAAGCAGAAGCTCGGCGATGCCGCTCATGCCGATGCCCCCGATTCCCACAAAATGTATTTGGTATTTTTTATTGTACATGTTTTGAAACACAAGGCTATAATATTTACAAAAATTCCGGAAGCTTAATAGAGGCCTGCCAAGTTATTTTGTATATTAGTAATTGTAAGTGTTTATTCTGGGTTCCCATAATACTCGAAACCATCTCTTTTCTCTCTCTTTTTTATCAACAGGGGCTTTTTCCACGCGTTTCCTTAAAATAGACTTGGCTGCCTCCGCAAAGCTTTCTCTTGGATCTTTTCTGTCATCGTCAGGCATTTCCAGTAAAACTTGCATAAGTCCCCACTTTTGCCCATCATAATCCTCTATAGGATGGGTTCCATCTCCCTTAAAATGGACGTAATCAACCAACGCATAAAGGCCCATAATCGACACGTTTCCCTCGGGCGTCATAGCGACACGGTTAAATTGTTTGTTTACATGTTCCCGTCCTTTCTTATTTTTTTTCATACAGGGCTTTTCCGGTCTCTTTTATCTCGCTGGAAAATGTGTTTTCATCATTTGAGATAATATCGTATTCCCCTTTGGCGCTCACCACCAGATCAATGGGTATTTTCATGCTCAGTTCGCATTCTTATAAGGAAGCTTTAAGACCTCCACTTCATTCTCAATGCTTTCAAATTCAGGGTCTTTATGAACCAGCGCGGCTTTTTTGATTTTAGCCAGGGCCGCTATCCAGGCGTCAGCCATCGACATGCGACGCGACGCCTTGATCCGGCCGGCGACATATGACGATTCGGCGTTCGAATCCACTCGTATCACGGGCATCATGAAAAGCTCCTGCACTCGGCGCTCCGCGACATCTTTTCCCCGCTTACGAAAGGAGATATAATAAACCTCCGCAAACGTCATGAAAGAGAGAAAGATCACGGCGCCGCCCTCTTCCGCCTTGTCAAGAAGGCTTTCCACATCATCGGCGCCGGGTTCATCCTCCAAAAAGGTAAAGATCGCCGAAGTGTCCAGAACATATTTATTTTTCACGCATCAAATCCTTTTTTCTCGACGTCAGCAAAGCCGTCGTCAAGTTTTCCCCCCTGGCGCTCCCCTTTAAATCCCGCCAGGTCCCTGTTTTTTTGGCTGTTGATCGAGCGTCCCGGCGCAGAAAAGTGATCAAAACTTCCGTTTTCCCGTCAAACGGCACAGGATCAAGGGGTTTGATATTTTTCCCGTCAAATGTTCCCCGCACAGTCAGCATAGGGCCTCCTCAATGGATTTTTTATTTGATTCTTCATAAACCTTTTCACAGCCGCCCCGTCAGACGGAGGCAATCCTCCACAATCCGGTCCGCCGCCTCGGGCCGCCCCGTTTCCCCGGCCTTTTTCGCCATCTCCAGAAGGGGCCGCCGGTCGGATTGATAACTTTTTATCATCTCATAGATGCGCGGCCCGGTCAAATCATCCTGGAAAATAATTTCAGCGGCGCCTTTTTCCTTCATGGACATGGCGTTTAAAACCTGGTGATTGTCGGCGGCGAAGGGAAACGGAACAAAAACAGCCGCTTTTCCCATGGCCGCGATTTCCGACACCGTCCCGGCCCCGGCCCGGCAAAGGATCAAATCGGCTTCGGCGTAGCGCCGATCCATGTCATGAAAAAACGCCCGGACCCGGCCCGGCGTTTGGCTTCGCCGGTAAGCCGCCGCCACTTCCGCGGCGTCTTTTTCCCCGGTCTGGTGGGTCAAAAAAACGCTTTCATCCTCTTTGAAAAGTCCCAGGGCGTCCATGACCGCCTCGTTGATGGCGCGGGCGCCCTGGCTTCCCCCGAGGATCAGGACACGAAACGCCCCGCCGTTTTTTTTCCCATGCCCGATTCCCTTTCGCATCCGCCTCCGGATGGGATTCCCGGTCACAAGAACCCGGGCCGGATTAATGGCGGGCAAAAACGCCTTTCCGGACGACAGGCGCGTGTCGTCAAAAGACACATAGACCCGGGCCGCGAAAAGGGACAAAAACCGGTTGGCGATCCCCGGCAGGATGTTCTGCTCGTGCAGCGCCAGGGGAATCCCCAAAAATTTCGCGGCCAGGCCCGCGGGCCCCGACGAATACCCCCCCACGCCCACCACGAGGTCGGGGCGAAAGGCCCTTAAAATCGAAATCGACCGGAAGATTCCCCGGGGAAGGATCATGAGCGTTTTAAACCGACCCGCCAGGCCCTTTCCTTTCAGCCCCCGGGCCGGTATTTTTTGAAAGGAAAATCCCTCCCTGGACAGGGTTTTCGTCTCAAACGCATTGCCCGTGTTCACGAAAAGAATCCGGACGCCGGGCGCCTTGTCCTGAAACGCCTCGGCCAGGCTGATGGCCGGGAAAAGATGCCCCCCGGTGCCCCCCCCGGCGATGACCACGGCCAGGGGCCGGTCTTTTTTTCCGTGATCAGCGCTTTTCATAAGCCTTTTTCTCCTGGTTGGCCCCGATATTCATCAGTATCCCCACAGAGGCCATGTTAATGAGAAGGGAAGTCCCGCCGTAGCTCAAAAAGGGCAGCGCCAGCCCCTTTGTGGGAAGCAGCCCCATGGTCATGGCCATATTGACGCAGGCCTGAAGCCCGATGGCGGTGATGAGCCCCATGGACAAAAACGATCCAAAGGCGTCTTTGGCATGGAGGGACACCTTGATCCCCTGCCAGACAATGACCGAATAAAGGGCCAGGATGAACAAAGCGCCGGCCAGCCCCATTTCCTCGCCGATGACCGAAAAAATAAAATCGGTGTGGGGCTCGGGCAGGTAAAACAGTTTCTGATATCCTTTGCCGATCCCCATTCCCCATATTCCGCCGCTACCGAAGGCCATGAGGGAATGGACGATCTGGTAGCCGTCCCCGGCGGAATTTTCCCAGGGATTTAAAAACGTCAAAATACGCTTGACCCGGTACTGGGCGTTGATCATAAAAAAGAAAAACACCGGCAAAAGAAGCGCCAGCGATCCCGCCAGATGGCGCAGACGCCCCCCGCCCACAAAGAGCATGATCCATGTCACCGCCGCCAGGATCACGGCGGAGCCGAAGTCCGGCTCCATGAATATCAGGGCCGTAAAGACGCCCAGCGCGATCATATGGGGCAGGAATCCGGAGGAAAACCGTTTGATGGAATCCGGATTTTTGCTCATGGACGAAGCCAGAAACACGATCATGGCAAAACGCGCCATCTCCGAGGGCTGAAAAGAAAAAAGCCCCAAATCCAGCCAGCGGGTGGATCCGGCGGCGGCGTATCCCAAAAAAGGGACGTGAAGAGCCGCCAGGAAAATCGCGGACAGCGCCAGAAGGGGGTAGGCCGCGAGCTTGAAAAGCCCATAGGGAATGTGGCGGCATAAAAAAAGGACGCCCGACCCCAGGCCCAGGAAAAAAGCCTGTCTCTTCAAAAAATAGTAGTGGGAGCCGAACTTCTGTCCCGCCAGGGCCGAGCTTGCGCTGAACACCATCACCACCCCGATTCCGGCCAGGCAAAGAACCGGAAACAGAAGTTTTAAGTCGTATGACATGGTCCCCGGGACATCCCGGTCAATCCCGATCTTCGACATGTCGCCTCCCCTTGATTTCATGGACGGCGCGGGCGAAATCCTCTCCCCGCGCGGCGTAGCTTTCGTACATGTCAAAACTGGCGCAGCCCGGGGACAGAAGGACCACGTCCCCGGGCCTTGCGGCCCCATGCGCCATGAAAACCGCCTCTTCCATGGACCCCGCCCGTTTGATCGGCGCCGGGTACCCCAGCGCGGACTCGATCTTTTTGGCGGCCTCGCCCATGACGACGAGGGTCTTCACCCTTTTCCGGATCGCCTCCGAAAGGACGGCGAAATCGGCGTTTTTGTCCCGCCCTCCCATAATCAGGACCACGGGACGGTCAAAGGCCTCCAGCGCCCTTAACGCGGCGTCCGCGTTGGTGGCCTTGGAGTCGTTGTAATAATCCGCCCCGTCAACGGCCCCCACTCGCTGGATCCGGTGGGGAAGCCCCCCGAAGCTTTCCAGGGCGGCCAGCGCCCCTTCGAAGGTCCCCCCGGACGCGGCCGCGGCCAGGAATGAGGCCGCGATGTTTTCATGGTTGTGCCGTCCGACGAGTCCGGCCTGTCCAAGATCAATGTCCCGGGCCCGGGCGAATCCCGGAAGCCTTTTCACGGCCGGCCCGAAAACGATTCTTTTCCCCTGGAGGGCCGCCGCGCCGTCAAAACCCTTCCCGCCCCCGAACACGAGGGACGTTGAGCGGACGCCCGCGGCCCTTTCAAGAACCTGCGGATCAAATCCGTTTAACACGGCGAAATCGGTTGAATCCTGGTTCTCAAATATCCGCGCCTTGGCCCCGGCGTACGTGTCCATGTCCCGGTGCCGGTCCAGATGGTCTTCGGTGATATTGAGCATGACCGCCGTCTTCGGCTTAAAGGTCTCCACCGTCTCAAGCTGAAAACTGCTGATCTCGGCCACCACGACGTCGTATTTTTCATGGGAGCCGGCGCAGTCGATCAAAGGGGTCCCGATGTTGCCCCCCACATACACCCGGGCCCCGGACTCCTCAAGCATCCGCCCCACGAGGGTGGCGACGGTGGTTTTTCCGTTGGTCCCCGTGATGGCCGCGATGGGGGCCGGGATGAACCGGGAGGCCAGCTCAATCTCCCCGATCACGGAAACCCCCCTTTCCCGGGCCCTTTGAACCGGCTCAATGTCATGGGGAATTCCCGGGCTGATGACGATGCGCTCGGCGTCCTCAAAGGCGGCGTTGAAACGCTCCGCCAGCTCCAGGGCGATCCCCGCCTCGCGGGCCGCCTCGAAGAACCGGCCCAGTTTTTCGGGTCCGGCCGAGTCCGCCGCCGTCACCCGCCCGCCCCGGTCTTTTAAAAACCGGGCCGCCGCCAGACCTGATTTTCCCAAGCCCGCCACCAGAAATTTTTTTCCCGCGACGCTCATCTTCTTCAATGAACCGGCTCCATTTGTCTCAGCTCCTTTTTTCAAAGCCTTTATCTCAATTTCAGGGCGCTCATGGAAATCAGGGCCAGCGCCAGCGCGATGATCCAGAAACGAACGATGATCTTGGGCTCGCTCCACCCTTTTAATTCAAAATGGTGATGAAGGGGGGCCATTTTAAAAATCCGCCGTCCCCGGGTCATTTTGAAAAACCCCACCTGGAATATCACGGACAGGGCCTCGATGACAAAAAGACCCCCCACCAGGACCAGAAGCGCCTCCTGCTTGGTGATGACCGCCACAGTCCCCAGCATGGCGCCCAGGGAAAGGGAGCCCACATCCCCCATGAAAATCTCAGCGGGGTAGGAATTGAACCATAAAAATCCCAGGCCGGCCCCGGCCATGGCCCCGCAGAAAATGGTCAGCTCCCCGCAGCCTCTGACATAATTGATCTGGAGATACTCCGCGATCCCCGCGTGCCCCGCCACATAGGCGAAAATCATGTAGGTCCCGGCCGCGATGGTCACAGGCCCGATGGCCAGTCCGTCCAGGCCGTCGGTGAGATTGACGGCGTTGGAGGCCGACACGATGACAAAGGCCGCGAACAGAATGTATCCCCACCCCAGATCCGGGGAGACATTTTTGAAAAAAGGCGCCGCGACCCGGGTGGAAAAGTCCGGCGTCAGGTAAACCAGGGTCCCCACCGCGAGGCCCAGGACCCCCTGGAGCAGGAATTTGTTCCTGACATTCAGTCCCTTGCTCCTTTTTTTGATCTGCATCAGGTAATCGTCCGCAAATCCGATGGCGCCGTAGCCCACGGCGGACAGAAGCGCGATCCAGATGTGGGGATTGGTCAAATCGGCCCACAAGAGCGTGGAAAGGGCCACTGCAAAAAGAATCAAAAGTCCCCCCATGGTGGGGGTCCCGGCCTTGTCCAGGTGGGATTTGGGGCCGTTTGAGCGGATATACTGACGCACCTGCATCTTTCGAAGGGCCTCGATGAACGCGGGCCCCATGATAAAGCAAATCAGAAAAGCCACCAGGCACGCGTATATGGTTCTGAATGTGATGTAGCGAAACACATTGAAAACCGAAAAATATTCGTGAAGGGGGTATAAAAGATGATACAGCATGCTCAATCCGCCTTGATGTCTGTCTTTTTCGGGTCCGTCTCCAGAAGTTTTTCAACGACCCGCTCCATTCCCGCCGCCCTTGAGCCTTTGACCAGGACCCAGTCGCCGGGTTTGAGACTTTTTTTTATATACGCGGCGATCTCGTCCCGGGTTCCGCGAAAAATCCGCCCGGGATCCAGACCGCCTTCCCTCGCCCCACCGGCCGCGGCCGCGGCGAACCGGCCCGAGACGCACAGACCTTCGGCCCCGGCTTTGGCGACGGCCAATCCCGCCTCCCGGTGCATGGATTCGGCGCGCTCGCCCAACTCCATCATGTCGCCCAGGACGAAAAATTTTCCTCCGGCCCCGGCCAGCTCGCCAAGGGCGGAGATGGCCGCCGCCACAGAGGCCGGGTTGGCGTTGTAGGTGTCGTCCACCACCGAAATTTCTCCGGCCTTTCGAACGCTCATCCGCCCCGGCTCCGGCCTGAAATCCTCCAGGCCCGTCCGGATATCCTCACCGGAAATCCCCATCAGATGGGCCGCGCCGGCCGCCGCCAGGGCGTTGGCGATCATGAAGCGCCCCGGGACATTCAAACGGACCCGAAGGCTCTCCCCCGGAAGCGCCAGGTCGAAGGAAAAGGCCGATCCTTTTTTTTTAATGGACCCGGCTCTCACCGCCGCTGTCTTTGAAAGACCGAAATACAAAACCTTCTCCCCGGCTTTTTCCGCCAGGATGTCCACCCGCGGATCATCGGCGTTGAGAACGGCCCATCCCCCGGGCTGAAGATTTTCCAGCAGCTCTCCCTTGGCATGGGCCACGCCCTCCAGAGACCCCACCCCCTCCAGGTGGGCCGGGCCCGTGTTGGTGATCACTCCCACGGCGGGGCGGCACAGGCCCGCCAGGTATCCGATTTCCCCGGGATGATTCATGCCCATCTCCAGAACCGCCCACTCATGGCGCCGGGAAAGCTTAAGCAGGGTCAAAGGCAGCCCGATATGGTTGTTCATGTTGCCGGCCGTGGCCAGGGTCCGAAACCGTCTCCGGGCGATGGCGGCGGTCATGTTCCGGGTGGTGGTTTTGCCGTTGGATCCCGTCACCGCGACCACCGACGCCCCGGACCGGGCCAGGTTGAAGGCCCCCAGCGCCCCCAGCGCCCGGGTCGTGTCCGAAACGGCCGCCGCCGCCAGCCCTTTCCGGCGCCACTTTTCCAAAACCGGCGCCTTGGCCCCGCCCTCTTTAATCAAAAAGCCCCGGGCGCCTTTTTCTTCGGCCCGGGAAAGAAACGCATGCCCGTCATGGGACTCCCCCTTGACGGCCACGAACAGATCGTCGGGGCGCAGGGAGCGGGAATCGATGGACACGCCGGCGAACACGCTTTCAAGGTCCCCGCATATCCGCTCCCCACGGGAGCCCTTGATGATCTCTTCCAGGGTCCATTCAGGGGTTTGCTCCAAATTCCGGGCCACCTTCTCACCCCCCGCCGCCGGCCCCGGGGCCGCCGATGGCCTCCAGAACCTTTTTTTTGTCGTCAAAAGGAATCTTTTTGTCCCCGATGATCTGATAATCCTCGTGCCCCTTTCCAGCGATGAGAATGACATCGCCGGGCCTGGAGGCGTCAATGGCCAGCCGGATGGCCTTTTCCCGGTCGGGCTCCAGCGCCCGACCCTTTTCCGAAAAACCGAGCCGTTTAAGCGTGCCGGGATCATACATTTTGGGGCATGTCTGAGCGGCGCCCTTTTCCACATGGGCCATGATCCGGTCCGGGTCCTCGGTCCTGGGATTGTCCGACGTGATGATGGACAGATCCGCCAGCCTTCCGGATATCCGCCCCATCATGGGCCTTTTTTCCACATCCCGATCCCCCCCGCACCCGAACACGCAGACAAGCCGCCCGGTCCCCAGGTTTTTCAAAGTGGACAGGACGTTTTCAAGGGCGTCCGGGGTGTGGGCGTAATCCACATAGATGAAAAGCCCCCGGTCATTTTCCACGCGCTCCAGCCGCCCGGGCGCCGACTTCAGCCTTCGGATTCCCTCCTCCATGGCCCGAGGCGGGATTCCCAGGGCGTGGGCCGCGCCCGCGGCGCACAGGATGTTCTCCAGGTTGTGCCGCCCCGCGAGCCCGGACTCCAGGGCGAAAGACCCGCCCGGAACCGCCGCGCGTCCTGAAATGCCCGAGGAATGAATCTCAAAATCCAGGGGCCGGACCATGTCGCCCTCGCCGAATCCCGTCGAAACCAGCCGGGGCCGGCCGACGCCCTCGCCCAGCTCCCGGAAAAGCTCCCGGCCCCTGGGGTCCCGGCGGTTGATGATCGCGGCGGAATCTTTTTTCCCGCTTTTCGCGATAAAATCGGTGAAAAACCGTTTTTTGCAGCGCCAGTACCCGTCCATGGTCTTGTGATAGTCCAGATGGTCCCGGGTCAGGTTCGTGAAAACCCCCGCGTCAAAGCGGCAGCCGAATATCCGGCTCAAATCCACGGCGTGGGACGAGACCTCCAGAACCACATGGGTGGCGCCTCCTTTGAGCATTTCGGCCATCATCCTTTGGAGATCGGCGGACTCCGGGGTGGTGGTCCGGGTTTCAATCGTCCGGCCCATATAACGGCAGTCCACGGTCCCGATGACGCCCGGGTTGAGTCCGGCGGCCTTCAGGACGCTCTCCAGAATAAAGGACGTGGTGGTCTTCCCGTTGGTCCCCGTGATCCCGATCACTTTCAGGCTTTTGGACGGGTCCCCATAAAATTCGGCGGAAATCGCGCCCAAAGCCTTTCGGGAATCCTCTGTTTGGACCAGCGGCGTCCCCGGGATCAAGATTTTCTTTTTTTCAATGACCGATCTCTGGCCCGCCACGGCCGCGGCCCCCCGGTCCAGGGCCTCGACGATATGGTCATGGCCGTCACTTAAAAACCCGGGAACCGCCACAAACAGACCCCCCGGACGCACATCCCCGGACCGGTGATGAATGGCGCCCACATCCGGGTCCTTTTCCGGGAAAGGCCCCGCGACAAGCCCCAAAGAATCCATACGCCGAATAAGACGGGAAAGTTTCAAGCGCCGGCCTCGTCTTTCCCCGACGCCCTGAGATCAGGACTTTTCCGGTCGGGATACGCATCCAGGTAATCCAGGGTCTGGCCGGCGATTTTTCTGAAAACAGGCGCCGCCACCACCCCGCCGTAATGCTCGCCCCTGGGCTCGTCGATGATCACCACCACGGCGATGGCCGGATTCGACGCCGGGGCGAATCCCACAAAAGAGGCGATGTGCCGGTCGTCGGAGTAACCCCCGGTCTCATCGGGTTTTTGCGCGGTTCCGGTTTTGCCGCAGACCGCGCGCCGGCCAAGGGAGGCCCGAACGCCGGTGCCCCCCGGCGCCGTCACCCTCGCCATCATTTTCCGGATGGCCGCCGCGGTCTTCGGCGACACGGCCCGTCTGACCCTTTCCGGGCGAAAGCGTCTGACATATCGACCGTCCGGGTCCATGATTCCTTTGACCACGCGGGGCCTCATGAGATCGCCGCCATTGCCGATGGCCGACACGGCGGCCGCCATCTGGATGGCCGACACCGATATGCCCTGGCCGAAGGCGATGGCCCCGGCGTCGATTCGGGTCCACGTCCGATGGGGGGAAATCATCCCCGGACTTTCGCCGGGGAAGTCCACGCCGGTTTTTTCCCCGAATCCGAAGTCCTTAAGGGTCCGGCTCAGGGCCCCGGGACCGATGATCTCGCTGATTTTGACGGCCCCGATATTGCTGGAGTATTTGATCACCTGGCTCAATGAAAGCCAGGCCCGGGGCTTGATGTCATGCACAAAGCTTTTGCCCACCCGGTACCTTCCATTGTGGCAGAAAACCAGGGTGTCCGGAGAGGATTTTCCCGATTCCAGGGCCGCCGCCACAGTGAAAATCTTCATGGTGGAGCCCGGCTCAAACTGGTCCGTGACGCAGCGATTTCGCCACCGCTCCCGTCCGAAGGAGGCGAAGGAGTTGGGATCAAATCCCGGGTAATTGACAATGGCCAGAATCTCCCCGGTTTCAGGCGCCATGACGACGACCATGCCGGATTTGGCGGAAAAACGCTCCACCGCCTCCCTTAAGGCGCTTTCGGAAATAAACTGGATCTTCTTATCAATGGTGAGAACCACATCCTTGCCCCGGTGATCGGACGCCCTTGGGGCGTCCTCAATGCCTCGGCCCAGGGCGTCCCGGTAAACCGTGAGCCTCGCGGCCCCGCCTTTCAGGTAACGGTTGTAATAAAATTCAATCCCCTCCAGCCCGTTCCCGTCCAGCCCTGAAAATCCCACGGCCTGGGAAGCGAAGCTCCTGTCCGGATAGTAGCGGTCGAATTCCGTTAAAAAATCAATCCCGAAAATATTGAGCGCTTTCAGCGCCTCGGTTTCCCTGGGCGAGGCCTTTCTTTTGATCCAGACAAAGCGCCTTTTGGACGCCAGTTTCCCCATGGCCTCGTCCCGGTCCACGTCCAGGGTCCGGGCGAGAAGACGCGAGGCGGCTTTCCGGTCCTGAATCTTCTCGGGATACGCGGCCACCGACGACACCCGGACGCTGACGGCCAGCTCCCTTAAGTTCCGGTCGTAAATGACGCCCCGCTCTCCCCGGGACACCACGGATTTCTTATATTCGGACTCGGCTTTGACGGATAAATCCCGGCTGATTAAAACCTGAAGGTAAAAAGCCCGGACCCCGATGGCCGCCAGCGCCATTCCCAGGAAAACGCCGACCAGGGCCGCGCGAAATCGAATGTGTTTTCTTTGTCCGGCTTTCATTGCCCAAAAATCGCGATTCCCCGGGGCGGGGCTTTGAGCCCCAGCTCCTTTTTCGCGATCCTTTCAATCCGTTGAAGAGATCTCAATCGCTCCAGCTCGATGGTGAGACTGTTTCTGAGCCTGGAAAGCCGCCTGTTGTAGGCGGTCTCCCTGGATATCTCATAGCCCAGGTCCATGCATTGAACCCGAAGCCACGCGTAGGCCATCATCTCGGCGAACACAAACAGCATAAAGGCGAAACATGCCAGAAGCATCCGGATTCGCCCGATTTTTTTTCTCATCGCCCCGACCTTATTCACACAATTTTTCCGCCGCCCTCATGACCGCGCTCCTGGACATGGGATTGGCCGCGACCTCCTTTTCGGAGGGCCGCCGGGCTTTTTTTGAAAGAAGACGAACCCGGGGCTTTTTGCCGCAGACACACGTCGGAAAATCCGGGGGGCACACGCATCCCCGCTCCAGGGATTTGAGCGCCCGTTTCACGATCCGGTCCTCTAAGGAATGGTAAGACAACACGCATATCCGGCCTCCCGGGCTGAGCGTGTCTATAAAGGACCCCATGAATTCCTCCAGGACATCCAATTCCCGGTTCACCGCGATCCGAAGCGCCATAAACACCCGGGTGGCGGGATGGATCCTTGATTTCCGGGAATTTTTCCCCGCCGCGGCCGCCACGATCCCGGCCAGCTCCCGGCTGGTTTCAATGGGCTTTTTCTTCCTGGCCGAAACGATTCGCCGGGCCATCCGGCGGGCCAGGGGCTCCTCGCCGTATTCATAAAACAGCCGGGCCAGCGCCCTTTCGTCAAGCCGGTTCACAAAGCGGGCCGCCGTTTTCGGGGCGCCGGGGTTCATGCGCATGTCCAGGGGCTCGTCCTTTTTGAAGGAAAACCCCCTGCCGCTTCCCACGATCTGCCACCATGACAGGCCGAGATCCAGAAGAATGCCGTCCGTCCGCCTGATCCCGGTCTCGGAAAGGGCCTGTCTGAGATGAATGTAATTTTTCTGAAAAAGCCGAACGCCGGATTCAAAAGGCCTGAGCCGGGCCGCCGCGGTTTCAATGGCGTCCGGATCCTGGTCCATCCCCACCAAAAGCCCGCCCGGGATAATTTTTTCCAAAATGGCCCGGGCATGGCCCGCGCCTCCCAGGGTGCAGTCGGCGACGATTTTGCCCGGCGCGCAGTCCAGAGACGCCAGGATTTCGTCCACCATGACGGGGATATGGACAAAATCCATGACTAAAGCCCGAATTTCGCGATTTCGTCTCCGACATCCTCGCGGCCCATGTCCTCGTCCAGCTTTTTCTCCTCCGCCTCATACCTTTTTTTAGACCAGATCTCAAAATGGTTGATCTGCCCCACGATGACGATGTCTTTTTTCAGATGGGCGTATTCGCGCATGGGAACCGGGATGAGAACGCGCCCCTGCTTGTCTTTGGCGCACTGGGCGGCGCCGCCGATGAATATTCGTCTGAAGCGCCGCAGCGCCGCGCTCGTGGTGGGCTCCTGGAGGATCCGGGACTCAACGGCGCTCCACTCGTCCAGGGTGTAGGCGAAAAGGGCCCCGTCCAGGCGCGTGATCATGAGAGCGTCGTTCTTTCCCGACTCCATGAGCCCCCGGAACCGCGACGGCATAATGAACCGTCCCTTGGGATCCAGCGTGTTATAGGATGTGCCTCTGAACATGTCGCCCCCGGGGGGTGTTTCTTCCCGCCGAAAAAAGGTTTTTCCACAATAAACCACTTTACATCCATTTTAATCCACATTTCAGTCAATATAAACTATTCCCGTTCAAGTCAAGAAGAAAAATGAATATTATTTATTTTAAATTTCAAGAAAAAAACGGTCTTGATTAATCCGGCCGCATGGGGTATGGGACATGGAAACTCGGAACTTTTTAAAAACCATTCACCCATTCTGGAAAACGCTGACGCCATGAAACAAAAAAAACCCGGACTCCGGGTCCATATCGCGGGGGTCGGGCTTGCGAATCCGGTCATGACCGCGTCCGGGACCTTCGGCTACGGGGAGGAGTTCAAAGACCTCATGGACTTAGGCCGGCTCGGGGCCATTGTGGTCAAGGGCCTTTCCTTAAAACCCGAAAAAGGCAATCCCCCTCCCAGGATCGTGGAGACGGCCGGGGGCATGCTGAACTCCATCGGGCTGGAAAACGTGGGAGTGGAGGCGTTCATCGAGAAAAAAATGCCGTTTCTCAGGACGGTCCCCTCCCCTGTCGTGGTCAACATATACGGAAAAACCTTCGAGGAATACGCCCTTCTGGCTGAAATCCTGGACAAGGTGGAGGGAATCTCATTTCTGGAGGTCAACATCTCCTGCCCCAATGTCAAGGCCGGGGGCATGGCGTTCGGAACAGACCCGGAATCCGCCGGGCGCGTGGTCGCGTCAGTGCGGAAAAGGACCTCCCTTCCCGTGATCGTAAAACTCAGCCCCAATGTGTCCCGGATCACTCCCATCGCCAAACGCGCCGAAGCCGAAGGGGCAGACGCCCTGTGTCTCATCAACACGCTTTCAGGAATGGCCATTGATATCCGAACCCGGTCCCCGAGACTGGGGGCCGTCACAGGGGGGCTTTCCGGGCCCGCCATCAAACCCGTGGCCCTCAAAATGGTGTGGGAGGCCTCCGGGGCCGTGGACATCCCCGTGATCGGCTCGGGAGGCGTCATGACCGCCGAAGACGCCATTGAGTTTCTGATGGCCGGCGCCTCGGCCGTCCAGGTGGGCTCGGCCCATTTTATCAATCCCCGCGCGGCCGCCGATATTATCGACGGCATTGAAAAATTTCTCGCGGAAGAGGGGATCGGCGACGTGGGCGCTCTCATCGGGGCGCTTGAGATTCCCGGGACCGGACCGCGTCCCCGGACCGCCCAGGCGCCCGTTTGATTAATATGGGTCGCGTCGCTCAAAATGCTTGACAATAATAGATATAAAAGTATAAACTTACAGATGGCATGGCGGACTGGAGATTTCCAAATCGGCCCGCGTTGAAAAACGCCCTTAAATTTTTATAATCGTCTTGACAAGCCCCGCTTTCCGGGCTAAGTTCAAAAGGTTGTTTTTTTATAAGTAAATACCAAAAGACAAACGATCGGGTCGGCCATGACACGCCCCCCTTGGAAATGGAAAACGGCGAAATAAAACGCTCCAAATGTTTAAGGCCGTCAAAATCGATTTAAATCATGCGGAAAAAAATCACCTATTTAATAAGGGAAATTGGAGGTCTTCAATGAAAAAAAGTTTTATTGTAATCAACCTGATCAGTCTGTTATTTATTGTGTCATTCCTTTTCGGGAGCTGCGCCGGAAGATCTCAATCGATTATCGCCGATTTTCCGGATGAGACGGCGGGCGACACGGTCGCGGAATTCGATCCCGACGCCCCGGCGGCCCCGGCCCCGGAAGCCCCCGCCGCAGTCGTCCCTGGTCAGATCGCCGCCGCTCCGGAAGCCCCGGCGGACGCTCCGGCGGCCGTTGACGAAGCCGCCCCCCAGACCGCGGCCGCCACGGCCACCGCGGTCTCAGCCCCTGTGGCGGGAACCGGGACGCTGGACAACGGCGACTGGATTCCTGAAGTAAAGTCCAGGCTGGAAAATTTAATCGCCCAGAACGCGGGACAGGGCAAAAAAGTCATCATCGACTTTGACAATACCCTCATCTGCCGGGACATCGGCGAGGCGACCTTCGCCTCCATGGTGGGAGACAAAAAAATCACTTCAAGAAACATCCCCGCCAACATCACCCCGTCCGGCAAGCTGAACAACACCCGGGTGGACATCGCCGACTTCAGCGGTCCCGCCCAGTTTTACAACAATTTCCTTTCCGTCACCAAGGAGCAGCCCGAAGAGCTTTCCCCGTATTCCAACGGGTATGTGTGGCTGACCCAGATCATGGCCGGCATGACGCCCGCCGACATCGCCAGCTCCACAGAAAAGGCCTACGCCAACGGAATCGCCAGACTGGACAGGACCTATCCCAACCTTCAGGAAACCAAGGTGAACGGATATCTCCAGCCCTTCTTCTACCCGGAAATGGTCGACCTGACAGGGCTTTTGGTCAAAAACGGGTACGATGTGTATATCTTCTCCACCAGCAACACATGGACGGCGAGATGGATCGTTCTCAAACATCTCAATCCCCTGATTCAGGCCAAATACGGAGCGGAGGCCGCCATCGCCCCCGATCACGTCATCGGAATCAGCGTTCTGGTTGAGGACAACCGGACGGGAATCATGCACCAGGACTCTTTGCTGGCCAAAACCAACCAGGCCTACGCCAACATGGACATCGCCGAATTGACCAACTACCGGCTGACCACCCAGGTGGTGTATCCCCTGACGGGATACTTCGGACAGCTGGCCAATATTTTCAAGTTCGTCAGCTACGGCAGGCCCTTCCTGGTGGCCGGGGACAGCCCCAATGACCACCCCATGCTCAACCAGGCTGAAAACAGGCTGTGGATCACCCGGCTGGAAAAAATGGAATACCAGGAAAAAACCCTGGACCTGATTGAAAATTCTCTTCCCGGGGAGTGGATGCTCCAGCCGGTTCTCTTTAAGGAGTCCCCCGGTTTTGTGGCTTCTCAGGATGATGTGAACAAACGGCTCCACGCCAAACCGTTCAAAAAGAAGACCCCCAACGCCGTGATCAAAATGCTCAGGACTTCCGGCAAGCTCAAGGGGTTCTAATGACTTTGAAGGGATTTTGAAGACATAAAAAATCCAAACCCGAAAAAAAGCGCGGGGGATGGCGAAACGCTGTCCCCCGCGCTTTTTTTTTGAGCGAGCCCTTATGGATGGATGTTAAAAAAATCCAGGGTGTTTTTCCGAAGCGCCCGGGCCAGTTCCGCCGGGTCCTCATTCAGCGCGTCGGCGAGCTTACGCAGAACCGAAACCACGAAGGCGGGCTCATTGCGGCGGGTTTTGTTTTTCTGAGGGGCGGGGGTCAGGTAGGGGGCGTCTGTCTCGATCAAAATGCGGTCCTTTGGAATCAGGGGGACCAGGGCCCGAAGCTTTTCGCCCCTTTTTAATAGGGTCACGATCCCGGTGACGCCGATGTGAAGACCGAGCGCCAGATACTGTTCAAGCTCAAGGCGGCTCCCGCTGAAACAGTGGACCACCCCCGACATTTTCGGGCCCAGGCGGCTTTTAAGCATTTCAAGGAAGCGGCCCTTTGAATCCCTCTCATGAAAAATCAGGGGAAGCCCCAGGTCCCCGGCCGCCTCCATCTGGCGGGCAAAACATTTCTCCTGGTCCCGGGCCGGGGAATACATCCGGTTGAAATCCAGCCCGGTTTCCCCCCATGCCCTGACCCGGGGATTTTGGGCCAGCTCTCTCAAAGAATCGATGACCCCGGGGCCGCAACGGACGGCGTCATGGGGATGAACGCCCACAGACGCGTAAAGCCCCTCCCCTTTCCGGGCCATCTCCACGACCTTTCGGGAGCTGTCCAAATCGGTCCCCACGATCATCATTTCACACACCCCGGCCTCTTTGGCCCGCCGGATGGCCGAATCGGCGTCATCTTTGAAATAACGGTCATCCAGATGGCAGTGGCTGTCGAAACATTTCATCAATGCCCTTCCCCCGCAGTCTGATTTTTTTGGAAAAAACCAAAATATATTTTTTTTCATCCGTTGACAAGGTATTTTCTTGACTTGCCGCCAATTTCGGATAAAATATTTGGCCACCAAGCAACCCATTCACTCGGAGGTTTTTATGTTTAAAATTGTCAAACGCGAGGAAATGTCCGGCGGAGACGTCATACTCAACGAAATCGAAGCGCCCAAAATCGCCCAGAAAGCCAAACCGGGACAGTTCGTGATACTGATGGCCAACGAGGCCGGGGAGAGAATCCCCCTCACCATGGCCGACACCAATCCTGAAAAGGGCACCATCACCGTCATCTATATGGTGGTGGGAAAGTCCACCGCCCTGTTCAAGGCGTTGATGGAGGGAGATGCGTACAGCGATGTCATCGGCCCCCTGGGAAAACCCACCGAAATTGAAAAAGTGGGGAATGTGGTGTGCGTGGGGGGCGGCACAGGCATCGCCGTCCTGCACCCCATCGCCAGGGCGTTGAAAAATATAGGCAACCATGTGACCGGCATCATCGGCGCCAGGAACAAGGACATTCTCATCCTTGAGGATCAGATGAAGGCCGCCTCCCACGACCTGCGCGTGTGCACGGACGACGGCTCGTACGGGCATCACGGCTTTGTCACCGATGTGCTCAAAGACATCCTGGAAAAAGAGGACATTCAGCTGGTGGTGGCCATCGGGCCGGTGCCCATGATGAAATTCGCCTCCGAGGTCACGCGCCCGTTCAAGGTCAAAACCCTGGTGAGCTTAAACCCCATCATGGTGGACGGAACCGGAATGTGCGGAGGATGCCGGGTGTCGGTGGGCGGACAGACGAAATTCGGATGCGTGGACGGTCCTGAATTCGACGGTCATAAAGTGGATTACGACGAGCTGATGATGCGCCTGGCCTCCTACATGGACGAGGAGCAGAAAAGCTACAAAGCCTTTTGCGCGAACAACTGATCATATCACAGACTTTATAACATACACGAAGAGGACATCATGCCGAAAGCAACAGATAAAAAAGCCAAAAAAAAGAAAACTCCCCGTCAGCCGATGCCTGAGCAGGACCCCCTTGTCAGAGCGAAAAATTTTGAGGAAGTCCCCCACGGATTGAGTCCCGAGGCCGCCGCCCTGGAGGCCGGCCGTTGCCTCCAGTGCAAAAAGCCCGCGTGCATGGACGGATGCCCCGTTTCGGTGGACATCCCGGGTTTCATCAAACTTTTGCTGGAAGAGGACTATTCGGGATCCATCCGCAAAATATGGGAGACCAACGCCCTGCCCGCCGTATGCGGCCGGGTGTGCCCCCAGGAGCTTCAGTGCGAGGGGAAATGCATTGTGGGCAAAAAAGGCGAGCCGGTGGCCATCGGCAACCTGGAGCGCTTCGCGGCGGACCGGGAAAGAACCCAGGGAACCGGCGAAACGCCGCCCAGGGCCGATTCCACCGGAAAAAAGGTGGCGGTGGTGGGCTCGGGCCCCTCGGGCCTCACGGTGGCCGGGGACCTGCTTTTAAAGGGCCATGACGTCACCATATTCGAAGCCTTTCACCAGGCGGGCGGGGTTCTGGTTTACGGGATTCCCGAGTTCAGGCTGCCCAAGGACATCGTGGCCAGCGAGGTCAACTATCTTGAAAAACTGGGAGCCAGGGTCAAATGCAACGAGGTGGTGGGCCGGACCGTGTCTCTGGACGAGCTGTTTGAAGAGGGATACGATGCCATCTATCTCGGGGTGGGCGCCGGTCTTCCCCGTTTCCTCAACGTTCCCGGGGAAAACCTCATCGGAATTTTCTCCGCCAATGAGTACCTCACCCGCTCCAACCTGATGAAGGCGTATATGTATCCCAAATACGACACCCCCGTGATCAAAGGGAAACATGTCATCACCCTTGGGGCCGGAAACGTGGCCATGGACTCCGCGCGAACGGCCCTTCGTCTGGGCGCGGAAACCTCCCGGATCGTCTATCGCCGCTCCATGGAAGAGGTGCCGGCCCGGGCCGCCGAGGTGCACCACGCCCAGGAGGAAGGGGTGGAGTTCTTCTTCCTCACCAGCCCCACCAAATTCCTCGGGGATGAAAAGGGCCGGGTCACGGCCATGGAGGGGCTCAAAATGGAGCTGGGCGAGCCCGACGACTCGGGACGCCGCCGCCCGGTCCCCGTCAAGGGCTCCGAGTTCCAGCTGGAGTGCGACCAGGTGATCATCGCCGTGGGCTCAGGCGCCAACCCGCTTCTGACCCAGTCCACAAAGGACATCGCCTTAAACCAGTGGGGCTATATCATGGCCGATGAAGAGAACGGAAAAACCAGCAAAAAAGGCGTGTGGGCCGGGGGCGACATCGTGACCGGAGCGGCCACCGTCATCCTGGCCATGGGCGCCGGAAGAAAAGCCGCCGACTCCATGCACGATTACCTGACATGGGGCTGGTAGGGAGTCTGAAAATCGCTGAAAAAAACAGCGCCGGGAAAACAGAAGGCTCTTTCCCGGCGCCGGGAGCCGTTCACTATTTTCCCGAAGTCGTCTCCACCATGGACGCGGCGAGAGATCTGGCGAACCAGGGCTGCCCCCATTTCACGGTGGCGGCGGCCGGTCGCCAGACCGGCGGCCGGGGACGCCTGACGCGGACATGGCTCTCCCCGGAGGGGGGGCTTTATTTCACCATCGTGCTCAGGCCCCGGACACCCCTCGCCGCCGCCTTCAAATTCAATTTCTCCGCCTCCCTTGTTCTGGCCGGAACCCTGCGCCGAACGCTCGGAGTGGACGCCCGGGTCAAATGGCCCAACGATGTGATGGTCAAAGAAAAAAAACTCGCGGGAATCCTTTCGGAGATGGAGGTCGACGGCCGGGCTGTCTCATTTTTGAACATCGGCGTGGGGATCAATGTCAACAATGACCCGTCCCCTTCCGAGCCCGGGGCATGCTCATTGAAGTCCATTTTAAAAAAAGACACAAACCCAAAAGCGCTGCTCATGACATTTTTAAACGACTATGGGCACTTCATCGAATCCCCGGCCATGGAGGATGTGGCCGGGGAATGGAAAAAGGAGACCCTCACCCTCGGCCGAAAGGTGAGAATCGAAACCGGGCGCCGGGTATTTGAAGGCGTGGCCGAGGATGTGGATGAAAACGGGGCGCTGGTCCTGGCCCTTTCAGACGGGTCCCGGGAAAAAATCACCCACGGCGACTGCTTTCACACGCGCCCTCTTTCCGACGAAACGCCCCTCCGGGGAAATCCGAATCCATGACCCATAATTTTTCACTTAAAATGATGACGCGCGCGTCCCTGTTCGCCGCCCTGACCGCTGTGGGGGCCTACATCGCCATTCCCTTTCCCTTAAGCCCCGCGCCCGTCTCGCTCCAGACCCTGTTTGTTCTTCTGGCCGGGCTTGTCCTGGGAAAAAAATGGGGGGCGGCTTCCATGGCCGTCTATCTTCTGGCCGGCGCGGCCGGGCTTCCGGTTTTCGCCGGGGGGGCCGGCGGGATCGGCTATTTCGCCGGCCCCACCGGCGGCTATCTGGCGGGATTTGTCCCGGCGGCCTTTGTGATCGGGGCCATTTCGGAAAAAAGAGCCGGGATCGTGTTCGACGCGGCGGCCCTGGCCCTGGGGTCTTTGATCATCTACGCCCTTGGCGTGTCATGGCTGACATTTCACACGGGTTTTTCTTTCTCAAAAACTTTGATGATCGGCATGGTCCCCTTTCTCCCGGGAGACGCCTTGAAGATCGCGGCCGCCGTGTGGATCGCCGGGCGCATCAGGCCCGGGACGCGGCCGGAACTGATTCAACCGGACCTGGACCGACCGAAACCGCCGACCCCGGCCCCGCCATCCGACTAAACGCCGAAACCACACCCCATGAGCATCATTGAAATCAAAAATCTGACCCACTCTTTCCCCGGCGGCGTCCGGGGGCTGGACCGCGTGAGTTTGACCGTTGAAAAAGGGGAGTTTGTGATTATCGCCGGACGAAACGGATCGGGAAAAACCACCCTGCTTCGACATTTAAACGGCCTGCTCACGCCCCGGGAGGGGGAGGTTCGGGTGTCGGGAATCCCCGTCTCCAGGGACCCGGCGGCGGCCCGCCGGCGGGTGGGGATGGTGTTCCAGGACGCGGACAGCCAGATCGTGGGGGAAACGGTTTACGAGGACACGGCCTTCGGACCCCAGAACCTGGGCCTGGGCCCGGAAGAAATCGACAGGCGGGTCCGGGCCGCTTTAAAAACCACGGGGCTGTCGGATCTGGCCCAAAGACCGGCCCATCTTTTGTCCGGGGGAGAAAAACGCCGCCTGGCCATCGCCGGAATACTGGCCATGGAGCCGGAGATCATCGTTTTTGACGAGCCCTTCGCCAACCTGGATTACCCCGGAATCCGGGCCGTCATCCGCCAGATGCTGATCATGAAGGAAAACGGCCGCGCCATCATCCTCACCACCCATGATCCCCATAAGGTCCTGCCCCACGCGGACCGGCTGGTGATCATGGAAAACGGAGCCATCACCGCCTCATTCAAACCCGGGGAAGAGCCGGTGGACCTGGAAAAATTCGGTGTGATGCCGCCCGGTCCCTTTTCCCGGAAACAGGTTTTGGACCCGGCCGGAAACCCAAAGAGTCGCCATGCTTGAGCCCAGCCTTCACAGCCCGCGTTTTGAGAATTCGCTCCTGCGCCGGACAGATCCCCGGATCAAAGCCGTCAGCGTTCTGATCATCAGCCCGGCCATCCTCCACGCCGGGGCCATCCCCCTTTTGGCCCTGTCCGGCATTTTTTTCTTTTTCCTTAAAACAGCCGGCTTTTCCATCCTGTCCGTCATATGGAGGACCCGGCGCTTTGGGGTCTTCCTGGTTTTTTTGTTCGCGGTCCGGGCCTTTTCGCCCCCCGGGGACCTGCCCGGCGGCCCCTGGCTTCAGTGGAGCTGGGAGGGGGCCCGATTGGGGGCGCTTTCGGCATGGCGGCTTTTTGACATTGTGCTTTTGGGAATTTTATTTTCCTCCACCACGACCCATTCCGAGACACGCGGCGCGGCGCAATGGCTGCTCAGGCCGGTTCCCCTGATCCCGGAGCGAAAAGCCGCCATGATGCTCGGGCTTTTGCTCCGTTTCATCCCGGTCATTTTTGAGCAGGCCGCTGAAATCTCAACGGCCCAGCGCGCCCGGCTCATGGAGCGCCGGAAAAATCCCGTGTATAAAATCCGAAAAACCGCCCTGCCCCTGATCCGAAAAACCTTTGACAGCGCCGACCGGCTGGCCGAGGCCATGGAGGCCCGTCTGTATTCCGAGAGCCGGGCCCAAATGAAATTTGAGCCCTTGAAAAAAAAAGCGCTGATCCCCGCCGCGATTTTATGCGCCGGGACGCTCATCGCCGCGCTGTGACACCATGCGCCCGAAACGGCCGGCGGCGAAAAAAAATATTTTGCCTCTTGTGTTTGACAATGACGAAAAATATAAGATATAAGGGTATGTTTGTGTTTTTCGAAAAAAGCGTCCCGGGCGCTGAACATCCAAAACGGGGAGCCGGATCAAATTGAGAATCATCATTGTCGGGGCCGGGGAGGTGGGCTTTCACATCGCCAGCCACCTGTCCCGTGAAAACAAAGATGTGGTGGTCATTGACAACGACCCGGAGGCGGCGCGCCGGGTGTCGGAGCGGATCGATGTCCAGGCCATCCACGGCTCAGGGAGCAATCCCCTTCTTCTGGAGGAGGCCGGAGTCAAAAACGCCGAGATCATCCTGGCGGTCACCAACCACGATGAGACCAATCTCGTGGCCAGCCTCATGGCGAGCATCGTGGCCCCCCACATCAAAAAAATCGCCCGGGTGCGCGGGGCGGGCTTTGACAAGTACCACGACAGCTTCCGGGATCTTCCCCCCCACATCGACCACATCATCAGCCCGGAAATCGAGGTGGTGAAAACCATTGAGAACTTAATGGGCGTCCCCGGGGCGGTGGATGTCAACGAGTTCGCCGACGGTCGGGTCAAATTCGTGGGCATTCACATGGAGAACGACGAGCTGACCGGAATCCCTCTTTCCAAACTCTCCAAAGTCAATGAGGACAAGCCCCTGATCGCCGCTGTGGTGAGAAACGGGGAATTGATCATCCCCCGGGGAAACGACACCCTGGAAAAAGAAGACCTGGTGTATTTCATCTCCGAGGCCGGCGACCTGCAAAAGACCCTGGCGTTTTTCAAAAAACAGGAGGAGCCCATCAACCGGGCCCTCATCGTGGGGGGAGGCCGGATCGGGGGCCGCCTGGCCGCCTCGCTGGAAAAAAAATCCATCCAGACCAAACTCATCGACAAAGACGCGGAGCAGTGCGAAAAACTCGCCGACAGCCTGGACAAAACCGTGGTCCTTCATGGCGACGCCTCCGATCAGACGCTTCTCAACGAGGTCAACGCCGGAAACATGGACATCGTGATCACCCTCACCGGCCAGGAGGAGACCAATATCCTGACCTCTCTTCTGGCCAAGCGCATGGGGGTTCGAAAAATCATCACCAAAATAAACAAGTTCAGCTACTTTCCCCTGATGTCGGCCATCGGCCTTGAGCAGGTCATCAGCCCCCGGCTTTCCGCCATCAACTCCATTTTGGGCCATATCCGAAGAGGCAAGGTGATTTCAGCGGTGTCCATCATCGGGGACCAGGCCGAGGTCATGGAAGCCGTGGCCCTTGAGACATCCGACATTGTGGGAAAACCCCTGAACAAGCTCTCCATTCCCAAAGGCGCCCTGATCGCGGGCATCATCCGGGGAGATGACGTCACCATCCCCGACGGGCGAAACACGGTGGAGCCCGGCGACAAAATCATCATCTTCGCCCGACGCCAGGCCATCCCCAAAATCGAAGACTTCCTGTCGGTAAAGCTGGAGTATTTTTAAATGCGCTGGCGCTATGTGCTCAACATCACCGGCGTTCTGATTTTTTTCCTGGGTTTTCTCATGACGCTCCCCATCCTGGCCGGGCTTTATTACCATGAGGAAAACGCCGCCCCCCTTCTGATCTCCATGCTCATCACCGTCTTTTCAGGTCTCTTTCTGTTTCTTTTTTCCAAAAGCCCCCCCACGGACTACATGAGCCAGCGGGAAGGCATGGCCATCGTGGCGGCGGGCTGGAGCGCGGTGGGGCTCTTCGGCGCCCTCCCCTTTTACCTCACCGGGGAGTTCCCCGGCTTTGTGGACGCCCTGTTTGAGTCCGTGTCGGGTTTCACCACCACCGGGGCCTCCATCCTCACCGACATCCAGTCCATTTCAAAGGCGCTGCTTTTCTGGAGAAGCTTTATCCAGTGGCTCGGGGGCATGGGCATCATCGTGCTTTCCGTGGCCATCCTCCCCTTCCTGGGCGTCGGGGGCATGCAGCTGTACAAGGCCGAAGTCCCCACCCCGGTCCCGGACAAGCTCAAACCCCATATCCGGGACACCGCCATGACGCTTTGGAAGGTGTACGCGCTTTTCACCGTCGGGGAGGCTCTCCTTCTCATGGCCGGCGGAATGGGGGCCTTCGACGCCGTGTGCCACGCCTTCACCACCATGCCCACCGGCGGCTTTTCCACCCAAAACGCCTCCATCGCCCACTATGACAGCGTTTACATAGACTGCGTGATCATGCTTTTCATGATTCTGGCCGGGGTGAACTTTTCCCTGCACTACCAGATGCTCAAGGGCAGCCCCCTGGCTTTGTGGCAGGACCCCGAATGCAAATTTTTCCTGCGCGCGGTTCTGGTCCTCACGGCCCTCGTCAGCCTCAATATTTACGGAAACGCGGGCGAGTCCATCGGCCAATCCATCCGCCTGGGGGCCTTCCAGGTGATTTCCATCATCACCACCACCGGATTCGCCACAGCGGATTACGAAACATGGCCGGCCATGTCCCGGATCATCATCCTGCTGTGTATGTTCGCCGGAGCCTCGGCAGGGTCCACCGGGGGAGGAATGAAAATACTCAGGATCATGCTCTACCTGAAATACTGCTACAAGGAGCTGTTTTCCACCATCCATCCCCGGGCGGTCAAACGCATCAAAATCGGCGGAAGGGCGGTGTCCGAGGATGTGATCCAGAGCGTTCTGGGTTTTTTGGGGCTCTACGTGGGAATATTCGTGGCGGCCTCCATCCTGCTCGCGGCCCTGGGCCTGGATTTCATGACCGCCATTGGAGCGGCGGCCTCGGCCATCGGAAACATCGGCCCGGGCTTTGGTCTGGTGGGACCGGTTGAAAACTACTCCCAAATGCCCTTGTTGGGAAAGTATCTCCTGATATGGTGCATGCTCCTGGGCCGACTGGAAATATTCACGGTGATCATCCTTCTGGTCCCGGAATTCTGGAGAAAATAATTTAAAAAATTCATTTATTGGGTTGACAAATTTTTCAAAAAGAATTACATTACGAATTTAAGTCAAAGGGCCGTTAACTCAGTCGGTAGAGTATCTGCCTTTTAAGCAGAGAGTCGCTGGTTCGAGCCCAGCACGGCCCACCATCTCCATCCCGCGTCCCCATCGTCTAGCCTGGTCCAGGACACCGGCCTTTCACGCCGGCAACAGGGGTTCAAATCCCCTTGGGGACGCCACCTTAAAAATAGCGGGGCGGCTTCGGCCGCCCTTTTTATTTTGCATGAAAATCATCCCTTGGCCATCATCCATAGTGATAAATCCAATGGGTCGCGAAAGCCGCTATATAGACATTTGAGTCAAAACCGATTTTTACGTCAGTTACTCAAAAACGTCTTGATGCGTGAGAAAACCGGTTGTCTCCGCGAAAGGAAAAGATTTTGAGCGCAACTGTCTGAAACGCTTAATCGTCAAGTAATTTTCAAACAAATCCCTCACCAGCTCGCTGAGCCCTTTTCTTTCCGATTGACACAGATCATTCGGGGACTTTTTCACCTCCTCGGACAAACGGATCGTCAGTGTGGTCTCCATATTGTCAGCGGTGGCGTAAAAATGTATAAAAAATAGCGGTTTGAAAGCGCCGGTTAAAAATAATCGCCGGGATTGGCCGTTTTAATCCCGGCGATCACGTCTCAGGACTCGATTTTGTCTTTCATTCTAAAGCTTTGCCCTTGAATCAGTATGGTTTCGGCATGACGCAGAAGGCGGTCGAGTATGGCCGACGCCGGGGTGGAGTCATTTTTGAATATTCCCGACCAGTCTTTGAACGCGTTGTTCCCTCGAAACTTCCCTATTTCCTTCTCTTTGAACTATTCGAAAATTTCGAATAGTTGACTGAGGGTCTAATTCACCTTCTGTGTAAATCTCCCTGCTCCAGTCTGTATTGCGCAAGCGCTTTGATATTTTTAGATATCATGCCGCCACACCTTCATGCAGGATGTTATCAATTAATGCGCTTTCAGACATCGGACCACGCTCAAACTGTTTCCGGTCCAGAATCACGGGAGTGATGACTCGATCATTCTCAAAGCCGATTTCCCAACAAATATCCATTATAGCCGATTCATCCGACTTGTCTTTTTGTGGCAAAACAAAAAGGATATCAAAAATCAGACTCCCATGCGGCATCTCCCCTTGCGCGAGAGCCGAAAGCCCACACACGAGTATCGGGATACAGCCGTCGAATACCATGAGAGACCTCTCCAAGAATTTTTTTGTCATCCGCGAGCATCGTAACGCGCCTCCAATGCGCAAGTTAAAAACAAAAGGA
Source organism: Candidatus Desulfarcum epimagneticum (assembly GCA_900659855.1). Classification (NCBI taxonomy): domain Bacteria; kingdom Pseudomonadati; phylum Thermodesulfobacteriota; class Desulfobacteria; order Desulfobacterales; family Desulfobacteraceae; genus Candidatus Desulfarcum; species Candidatus Desulfarcum epimagneticum. The sequence continues at coordinate 105,337 of CAACVI010000050.1, read as the reverse complement.
CGATCATCTGCCCATGTACATGCCACAATAGCGCATATAGTTAAAATATCGTATGAGTGTGAAAAAAACGGATTAAGAGAGTTCCGCCGCCGCTTCGGCCATGAGCCGGCCGATGGGCATGTTCTGGGGGCAATTGCGCTCGGCTTCCGAATAATCCAGACTCGCCAGTCGGCCGCGCGCCGAACCCGGAATTTCTCGAAATTCCACCCTCGCCCGAAAATGATCGCCGTAACCGCGGGCATACATGAGGCATCGCATGACTTTATCCACCGGGACGGCTCCGGAAAGAACGGACCGGCAGGTGGCGGCGCATCCCGCGCAATAATGGGCGGCGGTGGCCTGGGCCTCGGCTTCGAAACAGCGGCGATCCGAAGCGGTCAGGCGTTTTTGATTCACCGCGGCTTCGACATTGGCTTTGAGGATGGTCATGGTATTCATTTGGGAACAGACAGACGCGATCCGCTCGTCGGTCCAGACAGCCAGCAGTTTCGCCTGCTCCTTTGTCATCCCTTTGTCTATAAATCGTTCGGCCAGGGACCGGCTCTCGGCGCTTTCAAAGCCCGCGCGGGACCAGACCGAGGAGGCCTGTGTTTTCATCGCGGTCAGCCCGATGCCGGCTTTGTGGCAGGCGTCGACGGCCCGCTTCATCTCATCGGTGGCCATGACTTTATAGTTGTATGTGGTCATGATCCCATCGATCCAGCCCAGGGTCGCGGCGTGGGACAGGTTCTCGGCCATATTGGAATGGGCGCTGAATCCAAACAGACGGAACTTTCCCATGGATTTCATTTTTTCGCTCCAGGCTTTGATCTCCGGGGTCAATTCCGACCCGGCGTCAGACACGGCGTGCGCGAAAAACAGATCCAGATAATCCGTCTTGAGGTTATCCAGGGAGTCATTGAGCTCCGCGGTCAAGCCTTTCGCATCCCGATTTTGTGACTTGGACACCAGAAAAATTTTCTTCCGGTCTTCCGGATATTTGGCCAGATATTTTCCGATTCCCATCTCACTGCCCCACCGGTTGTAGTACTGGGCGGTGTCCCAATAGGTCACCCCCCACTTCACCGCCTGCCGGAGCAGGAGCTGGTTGGCGCCGGTGTCGAACATGGTTCCCAAGGACAGTATCGGCGTTTGAATGCCGGAACGGCCAAAAGGCCGGACGCCCACCTTTGCCGCGGCGGCGGAGACAGTCGGTTTGATGACGGAACCGGCCATGCCGCCAACCCCGGCCGCCCCCAGAATTTTCAGAAAACTGCGACGCTTGATGCCTGATTTTTCCGTGTTCATAATGCCACTCCTTTTTTTATGGAATGCCGGTGTCTTTTTATGAAATGCCGGCGCCGGCCAGCAAGGCATGGTCCCGGCTTCGTGTCTCGTTTTCGGCGGTCACACGAATCGCGGCCCGGCCGCGCGCCGGGCACTCGTGCTGACAGGCGCCGCAGCCGACGCATCGATGGGGGTCCACAAAAGGCTGCTGCAGCCGGACATGCGCGGCGGCCGACGCGTCCTTCCGGAGCCCGGCCACATCCGGGGCGCCTTCCAGCTCAATTTGGTCCGCCTGATGACCGACGATCCGCAGCGCGTTTTTCGGCCCCGCGGGTCCGACCAGAAAATAATCCCCGCCGGCCAAAGGTCTGCGGGTCGGGGGCAGGTTTAAATGAATGGACCGGGATCTTACATGGCTCACCGTCAGCCGATCCAGCCCGGCCACCGGTTCCAATACGGTCCGGGTAGTGATGGCCTTGGGGCTCACCGGGCAGTTCTCCTGGCAAACGATGCAAGGGGTTCCCATGGCCCAGGGCAGACAGCGTCCCCGGTCCATAAACGCGGTCCCGATCCGGATCGGACCGGCTTCGGCAAAACGGCCCCGGCCCATCCGCTCATCCAGCTCAAGAGGACGGATCGCGGCTGTGGGGCAGACATGACCGCAGGCGATGCAGTTGTGCCGGCAGCCGCTGAGGCCCAGCCGAAAATCAAGACAAGGCGTCCAGAGGCCTTCCACGCCCGCCTCAAACATAGCCGGCTGTATCACACGGGTCGGGCAGACCCGGACGCATTGCCCGCATTTTACGCATCGCTTCAAAAATTCAGATTCCGTCAACGCTCCCGGCGGTCGAACCAGGTCGGGTCGCCACCCCACTCCCAGGGGATCCCCCAAACGGGCCAAAGGCAGAAGGAGCGCGCCGCAGGCCCCGGCGGCGATCACAGCCCGGCGGTTTAAATCCGGCCCGGCGATCTCTCCTGTGGTCGAAGGCAGCGCCGCATACCCCAGGATCCGCTCCGGGCAGTCGTCCCGGCAATTGTAACACAGCACGCATTCCGCCCACCGGATCTGATCGGCCGGCGCGCAGGCGCCTTCACAATGATGATCGCATCGCCCGCAGCCGACGCATTCATCACCGCCCGTGTCCCGTCGCCCCATCCGCCACAAAGACCATTTTGCCGTGATCCCCAGCAAGGCCCCCAGCGGACAGATATACCGGCAGTAAAACCGGGGACGCCAGGCCGAAAGGGCCAAAACCAGAACAAATACCCCGCCGGTAAGCAATCCGCCGGTCACGACAATGGCGCCGGCCCCGGGGGAAAGCAGGGGCAGCGCCGCCAGCGAAACGGACCGATAGACCAGGGGGATGGGATCTAAAAGCCCGGTCTGCAACCCCGCTGTCAGCAGACGATGTCCCGGGAACATCACGCCCAAAACCAGAACCAGGCATCCGGCGCCGGCCATGGTCCGGCCGGCGGACACGGTCCATGAACGATTTTCCCTTCGCGCCCGCCCCCATCGGATCAGGGCCAGACCCGCCAGAATGGCCGCGCCGGGCGGTATCCAGCCACCGGCGGACGCAATGGTCACAAATGGCCGGGCAAGCTCGGCGGCCGCCATGGTCAGCAATCCGATCAGCAGCAGGTATTTGATCCGCCGGCCGGGATGGGATTGCCGTCCCGCGGCCCGCGCCCGTCTGCCGCGCCGCTTGTCGGCCCATGCGCCGACCATCTGCTGAAGGGTTCCCAGGGGGCAGAGCCATCCGCAAAAAAAACGGCCCAGCAAAGCGGTGGCCGCCAGGATGGCCGCGCCCCAGAGCAGCCCCTTGTAAAGGCGCCCTGTGGTCAAAACCGTGGCCAGTCCCACCAGTGGGTCCAATTCCAGGAGCCAGCTGACCGGCCAGCCCCGCAGTTGGAGCCACCGGTCGCCGACGGTGGTGACAAGGCAGCTGCCGGTCAATAAAAGCAGAAAAAACGCCTGGCAAATCCGTCTTACAATGACAAGTCTCATGGGACATCCACGGGGTTGAGGGTTCGGTAATCGAGAACGCCCAGGCCGGCGTCCGCCGCCTGCTGAAGATGGGGGAGCTGACTCAGTTCCCGTCCTAAAATCCAGGCGCCGACAGCGTCCACCGCCACCGGATCAATGCCGGCCACAAGCGTGTTTGTGTCGTCCAGGTCCGATATCGATCCGCCCGTGGGACCGTTTCGCCTCATGGTGGTCACGGCGTCTAAAATCACCAGGGTCGGGCGCGCCAGGGCCGCCAGTTCGGCGATAATGGTGTGAATGTCCTGATGAAAGACGTTTCTGCGGCCGCCCAGAAGGCCGTACCAGTTTTTAATGGTCATGGAAGCGCCGCTCCGATGATGATCCTTGAGCGGCGCCACACCGATGAGGCGGTCCGCCTTGGCCAGCGGTCCGACCAATACCGGCCAGTCCCTGATCAACCGGGCCCCGGGCAGGGAGACATTCGCAAACAGGTCCGCCGCCGGCAGGACAACCCGGCCCCCGGCTTCTTCCGCGGCCGCCCCGATCCCGGTGAGCCGAAAACAGCCGGCCGGATCGTGTATGGGGTTGTCGGTGACCACCACATCGGAAGCCCCGGCTTGAACGCATGCAAGCGTCACCTCTTTGACCAGGTCCGGATGAGAGGTGGCCGAAATAGCCGGAGGTGAGGCAAATGCCGCGTTGACCTTTATCACCACCCGATCTCCGGGCTGGACAAAGCGCCTCATCCCCCCCATGGCCCCTAAGGTCCGTCGCGCCAAATCGCCCCGATCCGTTCCTTTTCCAATGGCCATGGCCGGACCTGCGCCGGGCGCTTTAGAAAAATCAGGGATGCCGCCAAGCGCCTCGGTGGCCGGCTCCAACGCCGGAGGATTCGTATCGCGCAGCCCCCATCCCGCGACCAGCGCGGACGCCGAAACCAACCCGGCTTTGACCGAGCGGCGAATGAACTCTCTGCGGTTAATATCCGTCATCACCGATCTCCCGCAGCCGTTTCCGGATTCGTTCGACAAGGGCCAGGGCGGTTTCCCTGTCCGGCGCCTCATGCGCGCCGATCACGCGCCTCCCCTGGTGAAGCACGACCTCGATGGTGTCCAGAATATCGATGACGGCGACGCCTTCCGGCCCGCCCAGGGACACGCCGCCGAACTCAAGATAAAAGTCCCGAACGGTTTCGGCCGTCAGTTGCGCCGCCGCGGCCGATTCCCGCCGGGCCACATAGGCGATCATGTCAGCCCCATTTTGCCGGTATTGAGCCATGAACACCTGGTTGAACCCCGTGATGCCGAAAGCGTCGGAGGCCACCAGTGAGAGGCTGCCCGGCGTCCGGTTGTCCTCCGGGAACAAGTCCAGCTCCGGCGCCCTGGCGTCATCCGCGCCGATCCGGTCAACAAAAGCGGCCGCCATTTCGTCAGCGGCCGCCATCAGGGAATCCGACGCTTCAGAGCCCACCAGCTCCAGGTAGTGGCGACCGCGCGCCAGAAAACGGCCATTGGGCGTGGCATAGGCAAACGGTGTGGGGCCGCCGGGCTCCAGATCGCCCCGGCGCTGCATGCTGAACACGGAAAAAGCGTCGCGGGCCGCGCCCATATCGTAAACAAACATTTCAAACCAGAGGGCCGGATCAGCGGTCAGGGCAAACCGCTGGGTCTTCAGAGACCGGAAGCCGGCGCTGAAATAGAGCTCCGCCTTTCCGTTGATCTTGTCGGACAGCGTATCCGGACCAAAGCGCTCCGGCGGAGAAAACGGCTCAATTCCGGCGGGCGCCAGATCCGCCAGGGAGAACGAATCTGTGGCGACTGATGATTCCGACAGCGCCTGGCGGGCGCTCACCGCCGGGTTGAAGCGATATTGAACGGTGTAGAATCCCAACGCGATCGCCGCCAGCGCCAGCAGCGCTCCGAATCCCACATATCGTTCCGCGCGGGTCACGGTATATTTTTCAGGCGCTGGGGTCATTGTGATCCTCCTTCCCATTATTCATCCGGATAAATGTCTTGAGACCTCAAAATTTCAGAAAACATTCTGGGAGAGACAATGCGGATGGATGGGTATCGTTTCAGGTCCAGAAGGTCTTTGTCGCCGGTGACGATGTGCCCGGCCCCGGCTTCCACCGCCAGAGAAATCACATTGTCGTCATCGGGGTCTCTGGATATTCCCGACAATTGAATTTTCGGGCGGTTCACAATCGTCTGAGCCCTTAAATAGTCCATAATCTCATGAACTGTTTTGGCCGGCAGCTTCATTTTTTCAATCAGTTTCGCGTTGACTTCGCCCAGTATAAAAGCGCTTGAGAACACATCATGATCGCGTATGCCGCTCTCAAAAAGCAGGTGACAAATCCCATGGGTCGCGAAAGCCGCGATATAGACATTTGAGTCAAAAACGATTTTCACGTCAGTCCCTCAAACACGTCTTCGTCCGTGAGAAAACCGGACGCCTCCGCGAAAGGCAAAGATTTTGAGCGCAGCTGCCTGAAACGCTTAACCGCCAGGTGGTTTTCCAAAGAATCCCTCACCAGCTCGCTGAGCCCCTTTCTCTCTGATTGACACAAATCATTCAGGGACTTTTTCATCTCCTCGGACAGACGAATCGTCAGTGTGGTCTCCATATCCACGCCTCCTTTTTTGTAAGACATTGTCTCACGGGCGGCGCTTTGTTGTCAACCTGTTTTTTATCCCACCCACGCGAACCAGTCCGGATTCACCTTTCCCGCCAGCCAGAACATCAGCATTCCCGCCACCACCGTTCCGCCCAGGGACCGCGTCCGCCAGGCGATCGCGAATGTCGGCAAAGCGACCCACAGCTCGGGCCGCAAAAGGTCCACGTGTCTGGGCTCCCCGTCAAGAATCAGGGCCGGCAGCAGCAGGGCGCTGAGAATGGCGGCCGGAATCAGATCAAGCCACTGGACAAACCACTCCGGAAGGGAGCGCCGGGAAAGATAATGCAGGGGCAGCCAGCGGGGCAGGTAGGTCGCCAGTCCCATGCCCAAAAGAAGCGCCATATAATCAGCCATTGTTCGTTTCCCTCCCGGCGATTTTGCGTTGAGCCACGACCCCTGCGGTGGCGGCCAGGATGGAGGCGATGACGATATAGCCGCTGCCTGGAATGACAAGGGCCAGGCCGACGGCGGTCAGGCCGGCGATCACGGCCGTGAACAGGTGAATCCATTCCCGGATCTGGTAGATGAGCAGGCAGATGAACATGGCGATGAGGGCATAATCGATGCCGAACGCCCCTTCGGGGATAAAACGGCCGCCGACCCCGCCCGCCACGGAGCTGATGACCCAGACCAGGTTGGCGGACTGATTTACCGCCAGCGCCCTTCCCAGGCCCCAGGTCCCGGCCTTGAACCGGGGCATGTTCACGGCAAAACTCTCGTCCGTCACGCCATAGGCGAACAGGGCGAGCAGGCCCCGATGGGCGGCCCGCAAATAGACGGCCAGCGCCGAGCTCATGAGCATATGGCGCAAATTGACCACAAAGGCGGTGGCGACAATGGCCGAGGCCGAGACCCCGCCGGCCAGCATGGAGACCGCGATAAACTGGGAGCTTCCGGCAAAGACCATGATGGACATCAGGGCGATTTGAACCGTCGTCAGCCCCGCCTTCTGCGCCAGAACCCCGAAGGCCATGCCGATGGGAAGATACCCCAGGCAGATGGGCCATCCCGCGTTCAATCCTTCTTTTATGGCGCCCGCCCTGCCTCCGTTCCACTCCATCATCACCTCCTCAACCTTTCAGCCATTTTTTGACATCCGCCTTTTTGGGAACCTTTCCCGCGCACTTGACCTCTCCGTCCACCAGGACCGCCGGCGTTCCCAAAACGCCGCATGAGGCGATCTCCATCATATCGGTCACTTTTTTCACCGTCGCGTCCGCGCCGGTTTCATCAACCGCTTCCCGGACAACCTTTTCGGCCTTTTCGCATCGGGCGCAGCCCGGCCCCATCACTTTGATCTCCATGCCGACCTCCTTTCAAAAAATCAGGTTAAATAAATACCCCACCATCAGTATCCCGCCGGCCACCACGCCCACAAAGGCGCCGATGAGCCTGGGTTTTAACACTTTTCTTAAAATCACCATCTCGGGGAAAGACAGGGCGATGACGCTCATCATAAAAGCCAGGACTGAGCCCAGCGCCGCGCCTTTTCCCAAAAGCGCCTCCACCACCGGGATGATCCCGGCCGCGTTGGAATACATGGGAATCCCGATGAGAACCGACAGGGGGACCGACCACCAGACCCCCTTGCCCATGATCGCGGCCATGACGCCCTCGGGGACAAACCCGTGGATCCCGGCCCCCGCGGCGATACCTATGATCACAAACACCCACACCCGGCCCACAATCTCTTTGACGGCGTCCCATCCGTAACCCACGCGGTCGCGCCAGGTCATCTTTTCCTCTTCCACAGCCGCCGACGACGCGTTTGTCTGACTCACCCAGTCTTCCACATGGTTTTCAAGTTTTAAGCGGCCAATGGTCCAGCCCGCGGCGATGGCGATAAACAGGCCGGTTCCCATGTAGATGGCCGCCACCTTCCATCCCAAAAGGCCGTACAAAAGCCCCAGGGCCACCTCATTGACCATGGGCGCGGCGATCAGAAAAGAAAAGGTCACGCCCAAAGGCACGCCCGCCGCGACAAACCCGATGAACAGCGGCACCGCCGAGCAGGAGCAAAACGGGGTCACGATCCCCAAAAGCGCGGCCAGGACGTTTCCGGCGAATTCGCTTTTGCCGGACAGAAAGGCCCGGGTTTTCTCCGGGGTGAAAAAACTCCGGATGACGCCCACGCCGAACACCACCAGAACCAGAAGCATCATGACCTTCGGGGTGTCATACAAAAAAAACTCCACGGAATCCCCCAGGCGGGATCCCGGCTCAAGCGGCAGCAGATCGTAGGACATCCATCGGGACAGGTCCGGCAGCCGGTGGTAGATCATCCACCAGAGCCACACGCACAAGGCCCCCGTCATCCCATACAACCCCATCGCCAAATATTGTCTCTCCCCCATGCGGCGGGAAAAAGCGGTTTGAGCGCCCATCGACTTTCTCCTTTGTCCTGTTATATATATGGTTATATGTATATATGGCCGTTTAACGATATAGCGGCGAAAATTTTTTTCCGGGTTATTTTCCAACAATGTCGAAACGGTCAATACCGGGAAGGGTCTCATTCAATTTCCGGATTTCAGGCTCGTTTTCCAGCCAGCGTTTCAGGTTCCCGATCATTCCCGCCGAATAAGGGGAGTCGCTCCCGTCGGAAAGGGAATAGTTCACCCACAAACCGTCTTTAAAGCTTTTGACCAGATCGGCGTCTTCCAGGATTTTTAAATGTTTGCTGGCCGTGGACTGGGCGATTCCCAGCGCCTCTTTGATCTCGCAGACGCACAGCGGGCGGCTCTGGAGCATTTTCATCATCTTGACCCGGTTGGGGTCCGACAGCGCCTTCATCACCCTGACAAACGCCTTCATCATTCCGCTCCCGTTTTTTGACTTGTTTTCGAGGCGCCCCGGTGGCCCCTTCCTTTAAAGTAAATCGTTAAATGTGAATATAACGATATTATTTTGTTCTGTCAAGGACAAAACAGGCGACGAAGGTAAAAAGCGTTAAACAGGGAGGGACAGGATCAGGACGCCGCGCGAGCGATGGCCGGGCCATACCGGTAAAACCCCATGAGGGACATGCCCATGGCGTCCGCGGCGTGGTGGGGACGAATGGGTTTTTTGAGGCTCAATATGCGCCGGACCGAAAGCTCCATCTGGCTCTTGGTGGCGGCGCCGTTTCCGGTGATCACCTTCTTGGCCTCCCGGGCCGGGACTTCCAGAACAGGCACGCCGGCCCGGCGCCCGGCCAGAAGGATGACGCCGGTCACCTTGCCCAGGGTGATCCCCGAAGCGGGGTGCGCCCGGTTCGAGAATATGTCTTCAATGACCATCAGATGGGGCTTTTCCGCGTCCAGGATATCCCGGACGCGCGAAAAAATCACGTTGAGCCGATCCGGAAGGGAGTCTTTGGGGGAAGAGCTGATGGAGGTGTGGGAGCAGCTTTGGATGCGATGGCCTGAGCCCCGGACGATGCCCACCCCTGTGGCGGCGAGTCCGGGGTCGATTCCAACAATTCTCACTGTCCCCGGGGCGTCATGGCCCCGGGCAGTCTCATTCCGGTCCGGGTTCATGGGGTCATTGGATGCTTTTGAGTTTCTTTTCCGCGATTCTCGCCTCCCGGGACCCCGGAAACCTCCGGATGACTTCATTTAAAAAAAGAAACGCGTTGGGCCTGTCCTTGAGTTTGATAAAAGCGTATCCCTGTTTCAAAAGGGAAGACGACGCCTTGTTGCTGGAGGGATATTTCTCAAGGACATTCTGGTAGGCCACAATGGCTTTTTCGTATTTTTTTTCCCGGTAGTGTATCTCGCCCAGCCAGAACTGGCAATTCCCGGCCAGGTAAGAGTTCGGACGGTTTTTCAAAAAATCCAGGAAACCTTTTTTCGCCGCTTCAAGGTCCCCTTTGTCAAAGGCTTTTTTGGCCAGCGCGTAAACCGCCTTGTCTTTCATTTTTGACTTGGAAGACGCCGTTTTCAAAGACCCGGTTTTGGGCGCGTCCGTTTTAGAGGGTCGGGGGGTCGTCCGGACCGGCGGCGGGGCGGCGCGGACGGTCTTCAGTCTCTTCAGCGCCGCGCGCGTCTCTTTTTCAAATTCGCGCGTCCGGCGCTCAAAAAGATCGAAGCGGTCACGGCCCTGACCGATCTCCCGGGACAGGCCCGACATCCGGCTGAGCGCGCTCTCCAGGGAGAGCCTCTGGGAATTCAGCTCATTGGAGACATGATGCTCCAGCTCATCCATGCGCCCGGCCAGCCGTTTCGCCCTTTCGATGATCTGGGCCAGATCGGCCCGGGTCCCGGCGGACTTTCTCCGAAGATCGTCGTTGATCTGATCCGCCCGGCTCAAATCGGCGAGGCGCTGATTCAGAAGGGTTTTAAGACCCTGATTCTCTTTTTGATTGGCCAAAGAAAGCGTCTCGATACGTTCGATGCGCTGATTAAGCGACTTGCAGCCGGAAAGGCAGGCGATGGCGGCCAGCGCTGAAAAAAACAGGAGCCTGGCCGGGCGAGGTTGTTTTTTTTTCATATTCATCCGTCATTCCCCCCCCAAATAAAACAGGCGGCGATAAGAATGTCGCCGCCTGTCATGGCGTTTGGCCTGAAAAACATGAAAACGCGTCAAATCAATTAATCAATGGTAAAATGGGCGCGTCTGTTTTTGGCCCAGGCCTCCTCATTTTTTCCGGAATCCACAGGGCTTTCTTCTCCGTAAGAGATGGTGCTCATCCGCTCAGGCCCCACATTGAGATCCACCAGGAAGGCTTTGACGCTTTCGGCGCGTCTGTCGCCCAGGGCCAGGTTGTATTCATTGGAGCCCCGATCATCGCAATGTCCCTCAATGATCACCTTTGTCCGGCTGTTTTTAAGCAGCCATTCGGCTTTTTCCTGGAGAACGGTCCGGGCCACAGCGTTTAAGCTTGAGCTGTCAAGGTCAAAGTACACATCTTCATTGATGAACATGTTTCTTTCCCGAATGGCCATGGCCGCGATCTGTTCCCGGGTCAGGGGAGTCGGGGTCGTGGCCTCACGGAAGTCCGCCTCCGCCTCCCGCTCGGAAACGGCCGTGTCCGTCTCAGCCGCCGTCTCTTCCGCCACAGCCGGCTGTTCTTCCGCCGCCATCGTCCCCTCTTCCGACTGGGACATGGCCGGCTGGCTCATCCCGGAACTGCGATCTCCCATTTTCCCCGCGCACGAAGCAAGGGCCATCACAAGCCCCGGAATGATAAAAGTAAGAGACAGGCCAATCAAAAACTTTTTTCGCATTTTCCCTTTCCTCCTCTATTTTGTTTTCCTTAATTTTCTTATCTTTTTTTTATCACAGGCGACCACTCAGGGTCGGTCTGCTCGCCCGGCAAAAGCGTCAGACGGTGCTGACCGTTTCCAGACGCCGTCATCACGTATATCCGATAAGCCCCCGAACGCGAAGAGCTAAAGGCGATATGGCTCGCGTTGGGGGACCATGAGGGCGATTCGTTGTTTCCGGAGCCGCGCGTAAGCTGAATGGCTTTTCCGCCGCCGGCGCCAATGACAAAAATATGAAACCGACCGTCTTTCACCCCCGAAAAAGCGATCCTGTCGCCCTTTGGAGACCAGTCCGGGGACGCGTTGTAGGCGCCGTCGAAGGTCAATCGTCTCACCTGGTTTGAGGCCATGTTCTTGACATACACCTGGGGCGTCCCGGAGCGGTCGGACACAAAGGCGAGATGTTTCCCGTCCGGGGACCATGACGGCGACACATCAATCCCTTTTGAATATGTCAATCTTTTAACAATTTTCCCATCCCCGGTCAACAAATAAATTTCAGGATCCCCGGAATACGACAGAGTGGCGGCAAAGGCGAATCGACCCGGGAACCAGTCCGGGAAGGCGTTGATTCCCTTTCTGGATATCACGGAGCCGCCTTTGTGTTTCAAATTTCGGACATAAATGTCCGGCCTGCCGGCCATGTAGGAGGTGTAGGCCAGCCAGCGGCCGTCGGAAGACCACGACGGGGACAGAACAATGCTGTTTGCGAAGCTGAAACGCGTGGGATCGCGCCCGTCAAACTCGCATATGTACACCTCTTTTTTCCCGGCGCTGGTGGAGACAAAGGCGATTTTCGTTTCAAAAAGCCAGCGGCTTCCCGTGAGGATAAAGGCCAGATCGCCGCAGAAGCGCAGCGCCATTTTTCGGTAATCTTTTTTATGACCCCGGTATCGCTTGCCCATCAGAAGCGTTTTTCGATAAATGTCATAGAGCCGAAGCTCCATGTCCATCATATCGTTTTTGATAGAAATCCCGCATGTGACCAGAAGCTCGGCCCCGCTTTGGAGCCAGTCCGGGAAATCCCGATGGGCCAGAACGATTTTCCGGGCCGGTCTCTGGGGCCCCAGGGCCGAGGCCTCCAGGGATTCGGGATCAATGATCATGAAATACCCCGTCAATCTCAGGGTGTTGACAAAAAAATCGGTCAGAATGCGCGACATGTCCAGCTCGTCGGCGGAGCCGGACATGGGAACGCAAAGGGGAATGGCCAGCGGAATCTTCCTGAGCAGGGGGTTGTCGATATCAATATAATCCCGCTTTGCGAAAACCGGGGCCGGATTCAGGAAAACGGCCGCCGCGGCCCAGACGATCAAAACGATAAACATGACCCGACATGCGTCAGCTGGTTTTTTCTTCATAAAAAGCCCCTTTCAAAAATGGACGGCGTCGTAAAAAGTTCGATATACAAGGCGTAGCGCTTATTTTTAATTGAGGCAATACATGTAGTATGCCTCAATTAAAAATAAGCGCCGCAACGCCGTAGATCGGATTTTTTACGACGCCATCAAAATTAATCCTCGCGCAGACCGGCTCCCCCCGGCTGCCTGGGCGGCGTGAATCTGAACCCGATGATATGCGGCGTCCGGTCCCCCGGGGAAATGTCCGGCGGGCGGGGAAGAGGGTTGGATTTCACCACCGCTCTGTATATGGACTCATCAAAATAATCGCTTCCGGATCGCTTGTCGATCTGGATGGCGCGGATTTCCCCGTTCGGCATGATGGTGATGGACACCAGCGCCTCCAGACGGGAAAACTCCTTGGTCAGAAGTGGAGAATAGGCCCAGTTCGCCTCGATGTGGCTCTTGACCGCCATGTTGTAAAGCCTCATCCGCTCGCCCCGGACCCCGTCGCGCTCCGCGGCCGCGGGCGCGGAGTTTCCTTCGGACGACGGCTCAGCGGTTTTTTCCTCCGGCTCAGCCTTTTCCTGAATCCCGGTTTGGGCCTCAACCCGTTTTTCAGGCGCCGGAGCCGGCTCCTTTCGGACGGCCTTCTTTTCCTGCTCAGACGCCTTGACTTTCCGTCTGATCCGGGAGATGGCCTTTTCCCTGGCCTTGACCGCCGCGGGATCATAGGTCTTTTTTTTAAGGGATTCCTTGACCTTTTTTTTCCTCTTTTCCCGGGGCGGGTCCTTTTTTTCAGGAACGGACAAAGAAAGGGCCGGGGGCTTCTTCGCTTCCGGGGGTTTCTTCGCTTCCGGGGGGTTGTGAGGCTTTGGGGGCGCCTCAGGCTCCGGAGGCTTGGGCGGCTTTTTGATTTTGGGTCTGGACGCCTTTGGTTTCTCAGGCGCCCGGGTCTTTGCCGGCCGGACGGCGGGCCGTTTGGCCCCGGCGGCTTCGGCCGCGGGAGCGGGCGGGGCGATGAGGCGGACATGAATGGCCGGGGGAGGAGGGACGGAGAAAAGGGAAAGACCCGGAAAAAAAAACAGCGCGGCGGCGAAAACGCCGTGAAAAAGGGCGGAAACAAAAATCGCGGGCTTAAAGTAAGGTTGAGCGTCTCGAGTCGGGATCATTTCTTTCGCGCCGGGCCCTTGTCCGTTTTTCCGGCGTCCCGTCCGGACGGCAGGGCCACAATGCCCAGACTGACGATCCCCGCCTCATGAATTTCAGAAATAACCCGGGCCACCGCGCCGTATGGAACCTTTCGGTCGGCTTTCAAAAACACTTCCCTTTTCCCGGTGTCTTTGACGGTCCTCAAAAGAGAGCGGCGAAAAAGAGCCGGCGGCGTTTTCCGGCCATTGATATACGCCGCGCCGTCGGAGTCCACGCTCACAATCACCGGTTTTGCCTCCGAAGGAAGGGGCCTGGCGGAGGAAATCTCCGGGAGCGAGACATTGACGCCCTGGGTCATCATGGGGGCCGTGACCATGAAAATAATCAGAAGCACCAGCATGACGTCCACAAAAGGGGTGACATTGATCTCGGAGAGCAAAAAATCGTCACGGTCGTTCGAAAGCATGGTCAATCCGCCTTTGGCCGAAGCATGTCCCGCTGGACAATGTTAATAAAATCCGAGGAAAAATTTCTCATGTCTGATTCCATCACTCTGATTTTATTGATAAAATAGTTGTAGGCGATGACGGAGGGAATGGCCACGGCCAGGCCCGCCGCCGTGGCCACCAGGGCCTCGGAGATTCCCGGGGCCACCACCGCCAGATTGGCCGAGCCCATGATACCGATGCCGTGAAACGAATTCATGATGCCCCACACGGTCCCGAAAAGACCGATGAACGGGGTGGTGTTTCCCGAGGTGGCCAGAAACGGAGCCATGTGGGACATCCGCTTGACTTCGCTTCGAATGGCCCGCTCAAGGGAGCGCTCAAGGCTGTCCAGGCCCACCGGGCGCCCGGACATATCCGGCGCCTCTTCGGCGGACAGGGGAACCCCGGCCTGGGACATTTTTTTCAGCTCCAGGAATCCGATCTGAAAAATCGCGGCCAGGGGGCTTTTCTGGAAACGCCGGATTCGCTTGATTTTGGAAAACGCCTCGGACAGGCTCCGGCTCTTCCAGAAAAAATCGGAAAAGCGTTCCGATTCAGCCGCGGCCCGGCGGATGTGGAAAAATTTGGCGATGATAATCGTCCAGGACACGATGGAAAAAAGAAGCAGCGTGAGAAGAACAAAACGGACCATCAGGCCCGCGTTTAAAACCATGTGGATAAAATCCATTTCCTGAAACATAAACGCCCCGCGATTTTCAAGTCATTAAGGGTTGAAAATTTTCAAATCCTGAAAGGCTATACCAGAAAAGAACGGGATGTCAAGCAAATTGCTTCCCTTTCCAAAAAGCGTCGAAGCGCCCCGCCGCCCGAATCCGCGCGTCCAAATAATATATTGACAGCGATGGGGATAAATAATAAATACCTAAAGATTCGTTCAAAGAAACCTATCCCAAACGACTTTCAGCGGAGGGCATACCAGGCATGCTTTTCAATCTGTTCAGAACATCTGTGGGCAAAAAAATCATCATGTCGGCCACCGGCCTGTGTTTCTGCGGCTTCATCGCCATCCATCTTTTCGGAAACCTGATGATCTACGGGGGGAAGAGCCTCTTCAACGCGTATGTGAAGGCCCTGCATTCATTGGGCGCCCTTATCACCGTGTTTGAATTTATCCTTCTGGCGCTGGCGCTGCTTCATGTGACGGCGGGCGCGGTCATTTTTGTCCAGAACCTCCGGGCCAGGCCCAGGCGGTATTTCAAAAACAAGAGTTCCGGCGGCAGAACCCCGGGCTCCGCCACCATGCCCTACACCGGGCTGATCATGGCCCTTTTCATCATTTTTCATCTGATGGATTTTCACTTCGCCCCCCGGGAGGGGACAACGGTTTTCGACATCGCGGCCCAGGTGTTTTCCCGGGCCGGATACGTCATCGCCTATGTGATCGCGGTCATCGCGGCGGCGCTCCACATCAGCCACGGCTTCTGGAGCGCCTTCCAGACCCTGGGCGCCCACCATCCCCGGTATATGCCCGCCATCAAGGGGATCGGAATATTATTCAGCCTGGCGGTGGGGATCGGCTTCGGCCTCATCCCCATTTTCATGTCGTTTTCGGCCTGACCCCGGCGAAAACATTTTCAGATACGGAATCTTTTAGAAAGGAATCAGGATGCTTCCCGACGCAAAAATTCCCGAAGGCCCCCTTGAGGACAAATGGGACAACCATCGGTTCAATCTCAAAATGGTCAACCCGGCCAACAAAAGAAAATACACCATCATCGTGGTGGGGACCGGGCTTGCCGGCGGCAGCGCGTCGGCCAGTCTGGCGGAGCTGGGCTACAACGTCAAAACCTTCTGCGTCCAGGACAGCCCCCGGCGCGCCCACAGCATCGCGGCCCAGGGGGGGATCAACGCCGCCAAAAACTACCAGAATGACGGCGACAGCGTGTGGCGACTTTTTTACGACACCATCAAAGGCGGCGATTTCCGCTCCAGGGAAGCCAATATCTACCGCCTGGCCCAGCTCAGCGTCAATATCATCGACCAGTGCGTGGCCCAGGGCGTGCCCTTTGCCCGGGATTACGGCGGGCTTCTGGCCAACCGCAGCTTCGGGGGAGCCCAGGTGTCCCGGACCTTCTACGCCCGGGGCCAGACCGGCCAGCAGCTTCTTCTGGGCGCCTACAGCGCGCTTTCCCGGCAGATTCAGGCGGGCCGGGTCAAAATGTTTCCCCGCCGGGAAATGCTGGATATTGTGCTCATTGACGGAAAGGCCGCCGGGATCGTGACCCGGAATCTCGTCACCGGCGAACTGGAAAGACACGCGGCGGACGCCGTGGTCATGGCCACGGGCGGATACGCCAACGTGTATTATCTGTCCACCAACGCCATGTCCTGCAACGTGGGCGCGGCCTTCAAGGCCTACCGAAAAGGCGCCCTTTTCGCCAACCCGGGCTTCGCCCAGATCCACCCCACCTGCATTCCCCACACCGGGGATTACCAGTCCAAGCTGACGCTCATGAGCGAAAGTCTGCGGAATGACGGCCGGGTGTGGGTCCCCAGAAAAAGGGGAGACCACCGCTCCCCCGCCGACATCCCCGAGTCCGATCGGGACTACTACCTGGAGACCAAGTACCCGGGATTCGGCAACCTGGTGCCCCGGGATGTGGCCTCCCGAAACGCCAAGGAGCAGTGCGACGCGGGCAAAGGCGTGGGGCCCACCGGTTACGCCGTCTATCTGGATTTCGCCGACGCCATCAAACGGGAGGGAAAGGCGGCCATCGCCAAAAAATACGGCAACCTCTTTGACATGTACCACAACATCGTGGACAACGACCCCTACGAGACGCCCATGATGATCTACCCGGCGGCCCATTACACCATGGGGGGCCTGTGGGTGGATTACAATCTCATGAGCAGCATTGAGGGCCTCTTTGTCCTGGGCGAGGCCAACTTCTCGGACCACGGCGCCAATCGCCTCGGGGCCAGCGCCCTGATGCAGGGGCTGGCCGACGGCTATTTCATCATTCCCGCCACCATAGGGGGATACCTGGCCGAAACCCCCCGGCCCGGGGAAAATCGCACGGACCACCCGGCCTTTGACGAGTCCGTGAGAGAAGTGGAGGAAAAAACCGAAAGGCTTTTGTCCATCAACGGAACCCGGACCGTGGACAGCATCCACCGGGAGCTGGGCGCCGTCATGGTGGACGAGGTGGGCATGGCCCGGACCGGGCAGGGCCTGGAAAAAGCCATCGATCGAATCCGGGAACTCAGTGAAATATTTTGGAAAGACGTCAAAATACCCGGCTCGGACAAAGAGTTCAACCTAAGCCTTCAAAAGGGAGAGCGGCTTTCCGACTTTCTGGAATTCGCCCGGCTCATGGCCGCCGACGCCCTTGAGCGAAACGAGTCCTGCGGGTGCAGCCTCCGGGAGGAATTCCAGACCGAGGATGGAGAGGCCCGGCGCGACGACGAGCATTACTCCTGCGTGTTCGCGTGGCAATACAGGGGACCCGACGCCGCCCCGGCCCTGTTCCAGGAGAGGCTGGTTTTTGAGAATGTGGAATTGATCCAGAGATGCTATAAATGATTTTAGGATTTTAGGAATTATGGAAACCATCAATATCACCCTGAAAGTCTGGCGCCAGAAAGACGCCCGGGACCGGGGAAAATTTCAAGTGATTTCAGTCCCCGACGTGGAGACCCACATGTCGTTCGCCGAGATGCTGGATGTGGTCAACGAGCGTCTCATCCTTTCGGGCGAGGAGCCCATTGAGTTTGACAGCGACTGCCGGGAGGGAATCTGCGGGACCTGCGGCGCCGTGATCAACGGCGAGCCCCACGGGCCTGAAAAGGCCATGACGCTTTGCCAGCTTCACATGAGAAAATTCTCGGACGGGGATGTCATCGTGGCGGAGCCCTGGCGGGCCCGGCCCTTCACGGTGATTAAAGACCTGATCGTGGACCGGGGAAGTCTGGACAAAATCATCCAGGCCGGGGGATTTGTCTCCGCCAACACCGGCGGGGCGCCCGACGCCAACGCCATTCCCATTCCCAGCGAAAAGGCCGAAAAAGCCATGGACGCCGCCGCGTGCATCGGATGCGGGGCATGCGTGGCCGCCTGCCCCAACGCCTCGGCCATGCTGTTTGTGGGCGCCAAGATCTCCCATCTCAAACTGCTTCCCCAGGGAGAGCCCGAGGCCCGGGCCCGGGTCATGGCCATGGTCAAAGAAATGGACGCCCGGGGGTTCGGAAACTGCTCCAACGAAAAGGAGTGCGAGGCCGCCTGCCCCAAGGAAATCTCCATCATCAACATCGCCCGGATGAACCGGGAATACATCAAAGCGGGCCTTTTCTCCGATGCCCTTTGACGCTTTTTTCAAAACGCCGGTTTTCGGCGCCGCGCCCGCCGAGGCCGCCGCGGCCCTGGTCGCGGGCGCCGCTGTTTTTTTGATTTTAAAAAAAACATTCGCCCTTGCCGAAAGGCGGATGGAAAACCGGGAGACGTCCCGTCTCAAAAAACGAGTCTTTAAAGCCGTCCGCGCGCTCCTTTTGGTCGCGGCGGTTTTTTTGCCCCTCATCCACACGGCCCGGCTGTTTTCGTGGGCCTTTTTTGAAAAAGCGCTCCTGGCGCTGTTTATCCTGTCCGCGACCCATCCGGCCTACCGACTTCTTGACGCCATTTTAGACCGCGTGGAAAAAAGAATCATCCGCCGGACCGAGACCCACATCGACGACGCGGTTTTCGCGGTCCTGAATAAACTTTTGGGGGCCTTCTTTTTTTCCATGGCCGTCATCGCCTCCCTGGACATCCTGGGCGTCAATGTCATGCCCTTTATCGCGGGAGCCGGGATCGTGGGAATCGCCATCGGCTTCGCGGCCAAAGACACCCTGTCCAACCTCATCGCCGGCATCCTGCTCATCATCGACCGGCCCTTTGAGGTCGGGGACCGCATCGAGGTGTGGGCCTCGCCGCCGGGATCGTCCTCATGGGGCGATGTCGTTCACATCGGCCTTCGGGCCACCCGGATCAAGACCACCGACAATATCGTGATCATCATCCCCAACAACGAGATCATGAAGCGTGACATCGTCAACTACACCATCCTGTCCCGGCTCATCCGGATCCGCGTCGACGTGGGCATTTCCTACGACTCGGACATCGCCATGGCCAAGGAGATCGTGCTCAACGCGGCCACCTCCGCCGAAGGGGTCATGGCCGATCCCGCGCCCCGGGTGTTCGCCAAAGGCTTCGGAGATTCGTCCATCGACATCCAGGCCATCGTGTGGATCGACGACGCCCGGAAGAAAATGGACGCCACGTCGTTTATCATCGAAAACATCAAAAAAGAGTTCGACAAACAGGGCATTGAAATCCCCTACCCCAAACGGGACGTGACCCTGATCCGGCCCCCCGGCTCCTCGCCTGTCGAATGATTTTTTCCATGTGGATGTGGAGCCATTGCAGGGGCGAAAAATTTTTCGCCCCTACGACGGTCCAAACGTATTGATATAATTTGGCATTATGGAAAATGCGCCCGGGTTTTATGGCCATTTTGGCCCGCAAATCCCGTTCGGGGTTGGCGGAACAAGGGCGACCGCAAGGGTCGCCCCTACAGCCAAAATCCACGCCCTGCCGGGCCGATGGATGGGCGTTATCCCACCGATATCTAAAATTTCCAACCCAAAAACGTTTTGCCCCGGCATTTGTAGGGGCGGTTCGCGAACCGCCCTTCTCGGCGAACCCCGACCTTCAAACAAAACCCCCCCACCCCCCGCGCCTGAAAATCCCTTGACAAAAGTATCATTATTGATACTATAAAACAATGCCCGTCATCAAAACCATAATCGCGCAAATGGAGCGAAACCCAAACAATATCCGTTTCTCTGATTTGCGAAAAGTTTGCGATCATTATTTTGGAAAGGCCCGCCAAACATCCAGCAGTCACAGGATTTATAAAACACCCTGGAAAGGGGATCCGCGTGTCAATATTCAAAACAGCAAAGGAAAAGCAAAAGCATATCAGGTTAAACAGGTTCTTAAATCCATTAAAAAATTGGAGGAAGATCATGCCCATTAAAAATGATCGTTACACATATCGGATCACCTGGTCCGGGGATGACCAGGAATATGTGGGCCTTTGCGCTGAATTTCCAAGTCTGAGCTGGCTTTCGCCCAGTCCTGAATCGGCTTTGAAAGGAATCCGGAAGGTGGTTGAGGATGTTATCACGGATATGAAAAAAACCGAAGAAAAAATTCCCGACCCGATTTCCTGCAAAAAATACAGCGGGAAATTTATGGTCCGCATTCCGCCGGATATTCACAGGGAACTTGCGACCCAGGCCGCTGAGGCGGGGGTCAGTCTAAATCGACTGGCAAGTTCAAAACTGGCCCGATAACGGTTGACAAAATATTTCATTTTTAACCGAAAAAAACCAGGGCGACCGCCGGTCGCCCCTACCACCGAAATCCACGCCATGCCGGGCCGATGGATGGGCATTATCGACCGAATATCAAAAAATTTCAACCCAAAAACATTTCGCCCCGGCGCTTGTAGGGGCGGTTCGCGAACCGCCCCTCTCGGCAAACCCCGACCTTCAAACAAAACCCCATGCGGATATGGAACCATTGCGGGGGCGAAAAATTTTTCGCCCCTACGGGCGGCCCAAAAAAATTGATATAATTTGGCATTATGGCAAATGCGTCCGGGTTTTATGGTCATTTTGACCCGAAAATTCCGTTCGGGGTCGGCGGAACAAGGGCGGTTCGCGAACCGCCCCTACCGCCGAAATCCACGCCATGCCGCGCCGATGGATGGGCATTATCGACCGAATATCAAAAAATTTCAACCCAAAAACATTTTTCCCCGGCGTTTGTAGGGGCGGCCCCCTGTGGCCGCCCTTTTCGTCGAACCGCCGTCGTAAAACACAAACTCCTTCAACGAAACGCCCCCACGTCTGTTCGGTTTTTCGTCCCGATCTATGGTATTCCCATTAAGCGCCACGCCTTTCGTTTGTTATGAATGGATATCAAGGATGTAATTGACAAATCTGTTCGATGGTTATATCAATCAAACACATTCAGCGCAATTCAAACGCCTTCTGGAACAGGGGTTCAAAACCCAAAAACCACGGGATGACGAATGAGAGCCAAAGAGGCGAAAGCCAGGGTGAAAATCAACAAGCTCCTTGAGAAAGCGGGATGGCGTTTCTTTGATGATTCAAACGGCCCCGCCAGCATTCAGCTTGAGCCGAATATCAAGATCAGGGAAACCGCCATTGACGCCCTTGGAAAAAACTTTGAATCCGTAAAAAACGGTTTTGTTGATTTTCTGCTTCTGGATGAAAAAGGCTTTCCTCTTGTGGTTCTCGAAGCCAAAAGAGAAGAAAAAAATCCCCTCGACGGCAAGGAACAGGCCAGAAAATACGCCAAAAGCCTCAATGCGCGATTTGTCATTCTCTCAAATGGCAACCTTCATTACTTCTGGGATTTGGAGCGCGGCAATCCGGAAATCATAACGGAGCTGCCCACCCGGGAATCTTTAACACATCGGCAAACCTTCACCCCCGACAACCAACGCCTTGCCGATGAAATCGTTTCGGAAGACTATATCGCGGTCACCCAGAAACCGGGCTTCAGGGATGATCCCAAATACCGGAATGAAGAAACGCGTAGCCAATATATTTTTGATGAGGGCCTGCGAATTTTAAGGCACTACCAAATCAAAGCCATACACGCATTGCAGGCCCGCGCAAAACAAAACACCGACCGGTTTCTTTTTGAGATGGCCACCGGGACGGGAAAAACCCTGGTTTCCGCCGCTGTGATAAAATTGTTTCTAAGGACAGGAAACGCAAAGCGCGTTTTGTTTCTTGTGGACAGGCTGGAACTCGAAGACCAGGCGCATAAAAGTTTTGTCCGCTATCTGAAAAACGACTACACTTCCGTCATATACAAAAAAAATCGCGATGACTGGAAAAAAGCGGAAATTGTCATTTCCACTGTTCAGAGCCTTTCCTCACAAAGCAAATACAAAACCCTTTTCTCTCCAACTGATTTTGACCTGCTGGTTTCCGATGAATCCCATCGGTCAATCGGCGGCAACTCCCGCGCTGTTTTTGAATATTTTATCGGCTTCAAACTCGGACTCACCGCCACGCCTAAAAATTATCTGAAAAATATCGACCCGGAAGAACTTTCAGAAAAGGACCCCCGCGCATGGGAGAGGCGGCAACTCCTTGACACCTACAAAACATTCGGCTGTGAAAGCGGCGAGCCCACTTTCAGGTACAGCCTGCTTTCCGGCGTTCGGGATGGATACCTGGTCAACCCTGTGGTCGCGGACGCCAGAACGGACATCACGGCCCGTCTTTTATCGGATAAAGGCTATGCCGTTGTCATGAGGGATGAAAATGGACTCCAGACGGAAGACACTTTTTTCGGACGCGATTTTGAGAAAAAATTTTATTCTAAAAAAACAAACGCGGTGTTTTGCCAAACATTTTTACAAAACGCCCTGAAAGATCCTCTCACCGGTGAAATCGGCAAAAGCATTATATTCTGTGTCAGCCAGAATCACGCGGCAAGAGTGACGAAAACTCTCAACGAACTGGCGTTCCAATTATGGCCGGACAAATACCAGTCTGATTTTGCGGTTCAGGTCACATCGAGAATACCGGACGCCCAGCGTTTTGCCATCAACTTTTCGAACAACAACCTGAATGGCCCCACCCGTTTCCTGGATCATTACAAATCAGGGAAAACCCGTGTCTGCGTCACTGTGGGCATGATGACCACCGGATACGATTGCCAGGATATTTTAAACCTTGCCCTGATGCGCCCGGTTTTTTCTCCCACGGATTTTATCCAGATAAAGGGACGGGGAACCCGAAAATTCAACTTTGCATACACGGACGAACACGGAGCTTTTCACAAGCGCGAAAAAACGCGTTTCAAATTTTTTGATTTTTTTGCCAACTGTGAATATTTTGAGGAAAAATTCAATTACGATGAACGCCTTGAGCTTCCCTCAATCTCAGACAGCCCTATTTCGGAATATGGCCATGAAGCCCGCCACGATGAGACAACGGTCTTTGATCCGGACAAAATTCAAACAATCAAAGAAACCCTCATCGGTTCAGAAGGCATGCGAATCGACCGTGAATTTTTCAAAAAAGCGCAAGAAACCATTCAGCAGGATGAGGAGATCAGAAACGCCGTTGAAAAAGAGCAATGGGACAACGCAATCGGCATTCTTAAAGATAAATACGAAGACAAGCCGGAACTGTATCTGAACCTTGAAAAAATCAGAAAAAATGAAAATCTGGACCGCAGACTGACCTGGCGTGAATTTCTTGAACGGGTTTTCGGCTTTATACCCGATTTCATGACCAAGGACGAAAAGCTGGAGGAAGAGTGCGGAAAATTCATCTCCATTCACAAGCCGGACGGTCGATATGTTCCCTATATCAAAAACTATCTGAAAGCCTATGTCGCCGACGAAGAATTTCGCCGGATCATCAATGACAAACGCTATGGCGAGCTTGATTTTTACCCGGCGTTTGCCAAAGACGAGTTCAGGGCGCTGGATCAATGGCGGGATATTGTCCCGAAGTATGCCAGGGACTATATCCCGTTTAATGCCTATACGGTTTGAGGCGGAAAAAGGACGTTACATGTTAGACAGGGAAACGAAGCAAAGAATCAATTCCGCCCGCCAGATTCTGGTGGGAAAAGTGCCCGATCCCAAGGCGCAGGTGGAACAGATCACCAATGCCCTGATTTACAAATTCATGGATGACATGGACAGGGAAAATGAAGAGCTTGGCGGCGCGGCGCAATTTCTCATCGGGGATTTAAAAGAATTTTCATGGAGCCGTCTGACGAGCCGGGAACTTTCCGGATTAGAGAGATGGAATCTGTACACCCGCGCCCTTTCATCTTTTGCCAGGTCAAATCAGATACCGGAGCTTTTTCGCGCTATTTTCAAAGACGCGTATTTGCCTTACCGGGATCCGGAAACGCTGAATCTTTTTCTCAAAGAGATAAACGGCTTCAGCTACAGCAACAGCGAAAACCTCGGAAACGCCTTTGAGTACCTGCTTTCCATTTTAGGCTCCCAGGGCGACGCCGGGCAGTTCCGCACTCCCCGCCATATCATCGATTTTATTGTGGAGACAATAAATCCTCAAAAGACGGACCGGATTCTTGACCCGGCCTGCGGAACCGCCGGTTTTCTGATCTCCTCATACAAACATATCCGGCGCGAAAACTCTTCCGATTATAAACCGGACGCATACACGCCCACTTTTGCGGAAGCGGAAAGCCCCGATATATCCACTGTGGAAATACAGAAAAACGGCCAATATAAAGGCGACCAACTCAATCCCGACGACCGCAAACGTCTGGCGAACCATATTGTGGGCTATGACATTTCCCCGGATATGGTGCGGCTTTCCCTGGTCAATCTCTATCTGCACGGTTTTTCGACGCCCCAAATTTATGAATACGACACCCTGACCTATGAAGAACGGTGGGGAGAGGATTTTGACATTATCCTGGCCAATCCCCCTTTCATGACCCCCAAGGGCGGCATCCGTCCCCATAAACGGTTTCAGGTGTCGGCAAACCGGTCGGAAGTTTTGTTTGTGGACTACATCGCCGAACATCTCGCCATTAACGGGAAAGCCGGAATCATTGTGCCGGAAGGAATTGTCTTTCAATCCTCCAACGCTTATAAAGCCCTTCGGAAAATGCTGGTGGATGAAAACTATCTTTACGCGGTGGCGTCCCTTCCCCCCGGGGTGTTTCAACCGTACAGCGGGGTAAAAACGTCCATTCTGTTTCTGGATAAATCGCTGGCCAAACAAAACGATGAAATTCTGTTTGTCAAAGTGGAAAATGACGGTTTCGATCTTGGGGCTCAGAGACGGCGGATTGATAAAAATGACCTGCCCCGGGCTTTTGAGATTTTGAAAGCGTGGCAAAAGGGCGAAAAGACGGAATCGAAAATCGCGTTGTGGGTGGAAAAAAAGAAAATCTCTGAAAATGGGGACTATAATTTGACCGGGGACAGGTACCGGGAGGTTATGGATTATAGCCGGGTTCGGTGGCCTTTGGTTGGGTTGGGGAATGAAAGATACTTTTCGGTGAAATCCGGGGGAACACCATCTTCGAAAAACTCTGAATATTGGGGTGGAGACATAAACTGGGCTACTCTTGCGGATCTTCCAGCTAACAATGTCATAACCAATATCTCCAAAACCCAACGAACTATTACAGAACTTGGTTTAAAAAAATCATCTGCAAAACTTCTTCCCCCAAAAACTGTATTAGTGTCATCCAGAGCGACCATCGGCAGAATCGGAATTGCCAAAGTCCCTCTTGCAACGAACCAAGGCTTTAAGAATATTGTGATAAAAAATTTTCACAAAGCAGATGAAAACTATGTTGCGATGATACTGACAAAACTGGTTCCACGAATGGACCTTATGGCTTCAGGTGGAACATATAAAGAAATATCTAAAACTTCATTTTCAAATCTTGAAATCCCCCTCCCACCCGTTGAAATTCAGAAAGAAATAGTCACCGAACTGGACAGCTATCAAAAAGTGATAGATGGCGCGCGACAAGTCGCCGAAACCTGGAGACCCCGCATTAAAATTGATCCTGACTGGCCTTTGGTTAGGTTGGAGGATGTGGTGGAAGTAATTTCCGGACAATCTCCTCAAGGAAAATATTACAATGAAAAAGGCCAAGGCATACCTTTTTATCAAGGTAAAACCGAATTTACAGAAAAAATTATCGGCTCACCAAAAAAATGGACGACTCAAACAACTAAAATTGCCTTTCCAAATGATATTTTAATGTCAGTCAGAGCTCCTGTTGGGCCTGTAAATTTCACCATGCGCAAAATTTGTATTGGTCGAGGATTGGCAGCCATTCGTTGTGATACAAACAAAATTGTTCCGGACTATCTTTTTTTTGTTCTCAAAGAAAAAGAATCAGAAATACAAGGCAACAAAGGAGCAACCTTTGCCTCTATAAACAGAAAAGATATTCAGCAAATCCAAATCCCCATCCCATCCCTTAAAATTCAGAAAAAAATCGTTCCCGAAATCGAAAAAGAACAAAAAATGGTGGAGAGCTGCAAAAAACTGATCGGCATTCACGAACAAAAAATAAAAGACAAAATAGCTGAAGTCTGGGGTGAGGGATAGACTGAATGGAAACCGCTTACCGAATTTTTGAATATCTGCCGCTTAAACACAAGAATCCGTCCGACTCGGATTATTTTGCCTTCTTGACGCACTCTGTAGAACAAAATTATGAGGCGGGTAATTATCACTTTGCAGTTGTCGCCCTGCATATGATTTATATGGGCATTGTCTATCATTATATTTACGGAATATTCCGGGCGGACAAAAAACGATTCGAATATGTCATGATTGGATTCCATGAAAAATTAGAGGTCAAAGAGGTTGATAACATTTCCTGGCATTCTTTTTCCAATGTGAATGAATCCACTATTTTTCAATTTTACAGGTCAGTCGGCATACCGAAAGAGCAAATCGGGAACCTGAAAGCGCCGGTCAAAAATAGAAATGAAATTTTACATGCCAATGGCATATATCTTACAAGTGAAGATGATTTTGAAAAAAGCTCTCAAAAATATTTGCAGAATCTGAAAAAAATCCAAAAGTTTTGCGCTGGTGAATACAGGGCGCTGTTCTTCCAATTTTTAAACGAAATAAAAATAGATATTGAGAATGAGGACGAAGCGACTCTATATTTACAAGACGATTTCATTCAGGAGTTTGGGATCAATTTAAAAACTGTCCGTTTTCTGTCAAAAATCAAAGAATCTGAATACCCTATAGATAAAAAACCATTTTACGTGGCTATCAACGAGATGACAGAAACAGAGAATGAATAGAACCTGCCATAACTCGGGGATAGGAGAAAATACCGCTAACGTGCAGTGGCATCAGGGGATGCCTCCCATATGCGCGCATATGTGCCTAAACAACTATGCCGCATATCGAGAACTCTTTGCCCGACGGAACAAAAACAGCTTTCTTGAACGCTTAAAATAAACTTCATCTCTTTTTTGGGGAAAAATTATAAAGGTATAAAGGTGTTATGAAAACCGAAACTGTTTCAGAAAAAGATAATTTTTTTGAAGATGTCGAGATGCGTTATCATAACGCAACGCTATTGGAAAAAGATAAAGGAGTCTATTTCCGTATAGATCAGTGTGATTATGCTGATACAGCAAAAATTATTGACCCTGAAATTAATACTAATAACCTGCGCATAGGAAAAACATATCCAATCTTTTTGCTAAGACCCTCTGACAACAAAAAGAATTGGTTTGCCAGCCTTGAATGGGCTGACAAAGAAAAAAATCCCTGGGAAAATCAATCCCATAGCCTCGTTGATTTAGTGGAAGGCACAGTCGTACGCTATGTTCGTGAGATAGGTGCGGTAGTGCGATTAAAAGACGGAATAGAAGCATTTTTACATATCAATGAAGTTCAGGGATTGGCAAATGCAAAATCAAATAATATCCGAAATATTCTATATATAGGGGATAAAATTTATGCTGAGATTATAAAATTTTCTATTGAGTACTTGGATTGTGAACTGTCCATCAAAAAGATGTATAAAAGGAAAAAAGAATCGGATAGACGCTATAAACATTCTGAACTTTTCACAAGAGATGATAGCAATGTTTTAGAAAAAAAATTTATTCCATATTCTAAAAACACACAAATAGTAATTATTGATGATAACATAGAATTTGCCAAAACATTAAAAACTTGGCTTTCACACCAGAATGTCCATTGCAGAATCAGCACGGAGATTGAGGAAATAGAAAAATTCATTAAGAGAACCAATGAATCTCATGTTATATTAGACTATGATTTAGAGGATAATAATTTAGAAGAAAAAATTACGCAAATTTTATGTAAATATAAGCCGCATGTCCTTTTATGTTCATCTCATCGTGAGGCTAAAAAAAAAATAAAAGAATATCCTAACTGGTTTTATACTCCAAAACCTTTCTCAAACAAAACATTAGATAATTTTTTAAGAAATCGCTTTGAAAAATTAAAAAATATAGAAAAAATAAAGCACAGGCACATAACGAATCGAAGAAGGGCTGAAGGAATGTGGGAAGCAGCATTTCCTGAAATCGCGGATTTAATAGAAAGAGTAGATGCCTTTATCAAAGATATTTGCCAAGGGATAGATGCTTTAGCAGGAATATGGATTAAATCAGAAAGAGAAGGGGTTTTCAGTATTCGAGCACAATATGGAATAGATACCAAAAAGCCGGAATTTAAAAAACTCGAAGCCGGACTTGTCCATACTATTGTTTTAGATACTATGGAAGAAAGTACCGCTATCAAAAAACCCATTGACAAAGCTGGGCCGTTGTTGAGAGAAATAGCCCCAGAACACGCCCGCTCAATATTTACCTTTCCGATAAATACAACAGAAACTAAACAAGTGGACCGAATATTATTGTTTTTCTGCAAAGAAAATTTTCACTTTCAACAAGCCATAAAATCTTTGCATAACAATCTTTTGTCTATACAACTTTTTATTGAAAATTTTACCCTTCTTGAGCATATAGAAGAATTAAGGGCTTTTGCTCCGTTAGGACTTGCCTCTGCAAGTTTAAGCCATGAGCTTGCAAACAGAGTCGCCCCTATTCAAAATATTTTAAATGATTTTGTTACATTAACGTCTGAAGGCGGTACTTTTGAAAAGCTGGAAAAGGCCCTTAAGTATGATAACCTTTGTAAACAACTTCCCACTCTGCAAAAGGCGGTTGACAAAATGGCAGGTATGATTCGCACTAATTTATTGATTGTGCGTAAAAAAAAGGAAAACAAATATTCTTTACAGGAAATAATTGAGCAGATAGCAACGATAATGAGTTACGCCACTTTTTCTAAAAAAAAAAAGCGGGCAGATAAAATACCAATCCATTTGGAATTGCCCAAAAAAGATATCTGGTCATCGCTTCCCCGTATCAATGTTGAGCAACCATTAGTTAACCTGATTGATAATGCGATTTTTAAAATAAAAGAACAGGGATGGGGCCGAATTATTATTCGTCTTAAAATCGGAAAAGATCCTCAAACTCCAATCCATATTGAAGTGGAAGATAATGGCTATGGTGTAAATGCAGACGAGATGACCCTTCTGTTTAAACCGAGGAAAACATCACGAAGCACACAAGGCAATGGTTTGGGACTTTTTATTTCAAAAAAAATGATAGAATTAATAGGCGGAAAATTAGAAACTCCTGCCACTCATCGATGGCAAAATACTATTTTTACATTAAAACTCCCTAAATATTTTGGAGATGACTTGTTATGAAAAAAATAAAAATTTTGTTAATTGATGATACTGAAGCCCATGTAAAACTTATCGAAAAATACTTGGTAGAAGAAGACGCTATAATTATTTCTCCTTCATTTTCAAATAATCTAAGTGAGATAAAAAAAGAGATAAAAAAAGAGAAACCAACTGATATGTTCGTTGATTATTTTTATCCTGACAATCGCACTTTGGAAGACATTCTGGAGGATATAGAAACAGACCTTATTTCAGATACAAGAATATGGATTATTAGTGGATATGATATTTCTGTCCGGGAAATGATAGAGCTACGGCAAGAATGGCCAAACATCCAGAATCAATGGATAGCGAAACCTTTTGATAAAGATGAAATTCTTTCTCTTTTAGCTCAGATACAATTAAAACAAATAGAGAGAAAAAATTTGTGGAATGATCTAAAAAAAATCAAAAATTTAGATTCTATTCCTTTGCCAATAAGGTTCTATCAAACAAAGACAAAAAAGACTAATGTTAATAAAGCTTGGCCTATGGCATCTAACCGTCCGGATATTCCTGACCTTAAAGATATTCAGGCCGACATCCCTCATGAAGATACATATTGGCATCACACTGCCGAGCCCGAATCTAAGGGAGGAGGAATGTATAATATCCAGTCGTTTATCATTCCTGAACTGCCTGAAAGAATATGGCAAACCGCAACAAAAACAGATGTGCCTGAACATTCTTTAGAGGATATGGTAAAACTTGTCTTTGCAACAATGAAAGACGCAGGATTCCCAAGGGGAAGATTCTATCGTATCATTGATGTTCCAGATAGCAACGTTCAAAAAGATACACCATCTGGGCAAGTTGAAATAGTATTGCGAACCGGCGATGGTTATCCTGATAAAAAAATTCCTAGCAGGCATCCTATTTCTGGTTTCTGGCAAAGAAGAATAAAAAATGCTGAGGATAATGTTTGTGAAGAAAAATTTAATTATCATATTTTAAGTCGTGCTGATGACAGCATAAAACAAACAAAAGATTTTCAATTCTGGGATGAATTTAACGCCATTTTCGACTCTGTGGAAAATTCTTTAGAAGTTCCTATTTTTCAAAAAATTCACGCCAAGTATAAATGTGTTGGTAGTTTCTGTTTCGACAGACTCCACAAGAAGACGAAAAAAACGGATACTATAATTCAAAAAAAAGATATCACGTTAATCGAAAATACTCTTAAAAAAATAATTTTTGATGTCCGAAAACGGATTACAGACAACAAAAAATTACAGCGACAGGAACTCTACGAAAAATTGAATGAGATTGATGATAGGATAAAACAGCAAAAAAACCTAAATACAGCTTTAAAAATTATTTTAGAAGAGTCATTAAAAATCACTTACGCTGAGAGTGGAATAATAGCTTTTAGACCAGGGAATGCCAATCATTTAAAAGTAATAGAACAAAACTTATTACCGGAACAATATGTTTTAGAAGGGGTTGCTCTAAGTTTGACCTCAGACCTTCTCACAGTAGAGTCATGGAGACTTCAAAAACCAATTTTTCACCCAAATTTTAAAGAAACTAAACCTGAATATCGAACAATAGACGACATATTCAAAAATGATGGTGAAAAAAAAAATAATTTTAAAAAAGCCATTAAAAAAATAGGGTCATGTGTCGCATTGCCAATATTACTTGACAACAAAATTATTGGTTCTATTACTTTACATCACAGCGTCCCATACTTTTTTAATAGCCAAAAAGTACACGCTATAAAAATTCTATTGAAGCGTGTCAAATGGTTTTTAAAAATAAAAATGATAGAAAACGACCAAGAGAATCGAGAAGGTTGTCTTGTACATGAAATCAGGTCACATATACGTGAACTAAAAACTACTTTTAATTCTTTGGACTTTAATAAAGATAAATATAAACGTAACGTTAAATTTAACATTCAATCTCTTTTAGATTTAACCGATAGGTATTCTATTTTAAAATCGGGGTTTAGAGATGAAAAATCAAACACAATTGACTTACCCCCTTTGTTATATGACACTACGCAACTTTATGATTATAGAATGAGTTTTAAAGAGTTAAAGATAAAGAAACAAAATTGGGACCAGAAAAACACATTAAAAGGAGATGCGGTTAGCATAGCCCTTGTTTTACGAACCATTTTAAGCAATGCCATAAAATTTTCCCCACGGAAAGGGAAAATTTCTATTTCAGTAGAAAAACAGAAAATGCTTAGAATTACAATATCAAACACCGGAAGTATATCAAAAGAATCTAAACAATTAGCCTTCACCCCAGATGTATACCTAATGGATGATAAAAAAGATGGCTTGCATATTGGTTTAGCTTCGGCAAAAAGGATTGTAGAGTCTTATGGGGGAGAAATCTCAATTGACAATGATCAAAAAAACGAAAATGTGATTGTATCATTCACATGGCCAATAGCAGAGGAGGGCTAATGAAACACGAAAAATATATTTTGTTTGTTGACGACAGGCCTGAAAGTTTGGACATCTTTATGGATATATTAAAGGATAAGGGACATAAAACTGAATGGGTGGAAACTTTAGATCAAGCTGTTACATTTATAAAAAAAAATAAAAGTAAAATTTCTGGAATCATAATTGATTTATTCATAAAAGGATTTTCTAAAATTGATTTTTACCAAGAACAATATAAAGTGACGATTAATCAGGGGCAAAGCCTTGGTCTTCATTTAAGAGAGAAGTGGAGTGATATACCCTATTTTTACTTCTCTGACTATCCTGCTGCTTATTCACGCCCAAAATCTTTACCAGAGGAGAAAGAAGAAATAATAATACCCAAATTTCAGGATATGGGCGATACTTTTGAAGAGATTAGAGATAATTTTTATAAAATCTGCAAAAAATATTTGAGGTTTAATAATGATTGACCATTTTTATAACTTATTGCTAAATAACCCAAGTTATTTACTTTTTATTGGTTTTTTTAGCCTTTCTATTCTCTACTTTTTTAATAGAAAAACATTATTAGGGCTGAAAGAAATCCCAAAAAAGCAACACATCTATTGTATAGCCATCTTTTTCTTAAAAGCCTTCCTTTTAGCCTTGGCGGGGACATTCATTTGTAAATATGCCAAAATACAATGGCTATCCCCAATAAATCCAGAGAAGGGGCAATCAAACATTTTATCAACAATTCTGGCATTTATTGGGATATCTTTGGCCTTTTTAACAGGTATCGCTATTTTTTCTTTCAATTTTGTTTATTCAAGATTTGAAAAAGAAGCAAAACAGCAGAATAATAATTTTAAAAAATTGGAAAAGAATACCACGGAAATAGCAAATAAAATTAAAACTCGTTATCAAAATTTTTTAAAAAAAACAGATGAACAAAAAAATAAATTTGAAATTTTAGAAGAAAAAATAAAAAAACAATCGGCTCAAATAGTTTCTTTTGATATTCGCTCAGAATTATATGAAAAATCTTTTCGAGCTTATCAGCTTGTCGCAAAAGAAAAAGACAATCCCAATTTTAAAAATAGAAAAATCACCAGTGTTATACCTGACATAATTCCTCTATTTTCAATTTACGGTGATGAATATGAAAAAAAAGCGGCTTTTAAAGCTGCTCTCTATGTCATAGATCAAAAGAATACGGCTATTGATTTATTGAAGTCATTAAGAAGCAATCCAAAAAAATATATCAAGGATGAGATTGCTCCTATTTGCCAGGATGATGCAGAAATAAATGAACTAATCGGAAAGATAATGAAGAAATTAATATAAAAAAATAATTTATTGTGGAGTAGTCGATGGAAAGAGGTAAAAAGAATGCGGCAGACGGATAATGGATTCCTTAAGCCCAACCCAAAAATTCCTATTTTGCGTGTATGATATTTCTTTTGATTCATCTCATTAAAATCACCAAAAAGAATACGGTCGAATCCCAATTTCGACATATTTCGCATAGGGCAGGAGGCGAAACCAGGGCGGCCACAGGGGGCCGCCCCTACGGCAAAATCCACGCCATGCCGCGCCGATGGATGGGCATTATCGACCGAATATCAAAAAATTTCAACCCAAAAACATTTTTCCCCGGCATTTGTAGGGGCGGCCCTTGCGGCCGCCCTTTTCGTCGAACCGCCGCGCCGAATTCAAACCACAAATCGTTTCATACAACGCCCTTGGACCAATGTTTGGGTTTTATTGGTATTTTGGTCACAAATTCCGTTCTCAGGGTCGGCGAAACCAGGGCGACCGCAAGGGTCGCCCCTGCGGCCGAAATTCACGCCATGCAGGGCCGATAGATGGGCGTTATCCCACCGATATCCAAAATTTCCAACCCAAAACATTTCGCCCCGGCGCTTGTAGGGGCGGTTCGCGAACCGCCCCTCTCGGCAAACCCCGACCTTCAAACAAAACCCCATGCGGATATGGAACCATTGCGGGGGCGAAAAATTTTTCGCCCCTACGGGCGGCCCAAAAAAATTGATATAATTTGGCATTATGGCAAATGCGTCCGGGTTTTATGGTCATTTTGACCCGAAAATTCCGTTCGGGGTCGGCGGAACAAGGGCGGTTCGCGAACCGCCCCTACCGCCGAAATCCACGCCATGCCGGGCCGATGGATGGGCATTATCGACCGAATATCAAAAAATTTCAACCCAAAAACATTTTCCCCCGGCGTTTGCCCTGTTTGTTCTGAACGGGCGCCAAGGATGTGATTGACAAATCCGGCGCATGTGTATATCAATAAATCATCCGGATCAAAAACCCTCTTTAAACCGGAATCTTGCCTCGATTAAAAATCACCGGCCCAAACCAGGGGACAGGGGGATTCATGTCTGAAAAATCAAAACAATTAAAATGGCCCGCCGACGTTCGTTTTGACCGGGGACGCCACTGGCGGGCCAGAATCGGCTTTGTCGTGCTGGCCATGGAGCAGACCATCGAGGAAGACATGCTTCGCCTGGCGCCTCCCGGGGTGGGCGTTCATTTCTCAAGGGTGGCCATGGAAAACGCGGTGAACGCAAAGACGCTGGGCGCCGTGGGCGAAAACCTGGCCTCGGCCGCGTCGCTGATCCTGCCGGACGAAAATTTGGATGTGATCTGCTACGCCTGCACATCCGGCGGCATTGTTCTGGGCGAGGACAGGGTGGCGGCGGAGCTTAAAAAAGGGGCCCCGAACGCAAAAGCCACCTCGCTGATCTCCGGCGTCATCCATGCCCTGAACGCGTTTAAAGCCGGGCGAATCGTGGTGGGCTCCCCCTACGTGGACGAGCTGAACCGGATGGAAAAAAAATACCTGGAAGACCGGGGCTTCCAGGTCCTGGATATCCGGGGGCTGGGCCTCTCCAACGATTCCGACATGGTCAAAGTGGCCCCGGACTTTATAAAGGAGTTCGCCGTTTCCATCGACCATCCAAAAGCCGAGGCGATATTCATCAGCTGCGGGGCCCTGCGGTCTCTGGATGTGGTGGACGAAATCGAAAAAATGGTCCAAAAGCCCGTCATCGTCAGCAACCAGGCCATGATCTGGGAAACGCTGCGTCTGGCGGGAATACCGGATCGTCTGGACGGTTACGGACGGCTGCTGAGAGAATTCTGACCCATCGGCCCCCACCCGGGACGCGTATCGCCCGTCAACCCGATTAAAGGGAAATAAGACAAATGAAAACCGCCTGTGAAAAACGAACCCTTGAATTTCAGCGCCGCATGGCCGCCGCCGGAGTGGACATCGCCATCATCCAGGACACGGACAGCGTCTTTTACCTTTCGGCTTTCCGGGATTACCTGGGAATGTCATTCGGCCGGCCCACCCTGATGGCGGCGCCCGCCACCGGCGCCTGCGCCATCATCACCCCGGGCCTGGAAGCGGAGATGGCGCGCAAAATGACCTGGATCCACGACATTCTGGAATGGTCCGACGGCGTTGACGGAGAATGGCGAAAATGCCTGCTGGATGTTCTAAAACCGGGGAAACGAAAAAAAATCGGGCTTGAAATCAATAAGACCCATCCCCTGGTGTCCGCCTTTGTCCGGGAAGAGTTCCGGGATGCGGAGATTGTGGAAATATCCGGAATTCTCTCTGACATGCGGATGATCAAAACGCCGGATGAAATCAGACTGATGCGACAGGCCGGCCAGGTGTCCACCGCCATGTGCCGGGGCGGAAAGGAGGCCATCGCCGAGGGCGTTCCCGAATATGAGATCGCGCTGGCGGTCATCGCCGCCGGCTCCCGCAAAGCCGCGGCGCTTCTGGAGCAGGATGAGCCCGGCGGCCTGTTCTCTCCCATGATCCACCACCTCCAGCCCCTTCAGTCCGGGGGGCCGGACCTTTCCATGGCCCACCGCCGCCCGACCCTGCGCCGCCTTTGTCGGGGCGAATCCGTCTATATGTGTTTTTGCGAGATGAATAATTTCAAGGGCGTCAAACTGGGTTTCGACCGGCAGTACTGGGTCGGGGAAACGTCGGATGAGGAGGCCCGGCTGTATGAAATCGCCATCAAAGCCCAGACCGCGGCCCTGGGGATGATTCGGCCGGGAGTGAGGGCCGAGGACGTCCACCATGCGGCCGCGCGGGTTTACCAGGAAGAGGGATTCGGGTTTTGTTACAGAACGGGGCGCTCGGTGGGATTCTCGCTCATTGAAAAACCCGAATTAAAGTCCGGAGACAAAACCGTTCTAAAACCCGGGATGACCTTTGCCGTGGACGGCGCCGTGTCCGTTCCCGGGAAGGCCGCCGCCCGGGTGGGCGACTCCGTCGTTGTGACGGACAAGGGATTTGATTTTCTGACGCCTTTCCCCAAACATCTTCAGGCTGTGTGAAAATGAAAAAAAAACGCGCCCCTTTGACCCGCGAAACCCTGAGGCGAATCCTTTCGGAATTTCCGACCCTGCCCTGGAGCGACCATGAGATAGACGAGCTTGTTTCCCCCCAAATGGGCGTGATCACCGGTTTTGAGGACATATTGGACGCCGTTGAAAAACTGTCTGAAACAGACCTCGGCGAAACAGGGCCCGCCGGCGGATGGCGCCCGGAAGACATTGTCGCCAAAAAACCAAAAGACCCCGCATGGACATCCATGCCGGTTTATGAGCTGGCGCCCCTGATTGAAAGCGGGAAAATGTCGCCGGTGGATCTCGCGGAGGTTTTTTTAAATCAAATCGAGACGGCCAACGGCGCCCTCAAGGCCTATATCACGGTGGCCGGGGAGAACGCCCGCCTGGCGGCTCAAAAAGCGGCGGAAAAAATAAAAAAGGGAATCTATTCCGGGCCGCTGCACGGCGTCCCGTACGCCTGCAAAGATATGTTTATGACCCAAGGAATTCGGACCACGGGAGGCTCAAAAGTTCTGGAAGACTGGATCCCGGACCGGGACGCCGACGCGGTTCAAAAATTGAGCGCCGCCGGGGGCGTCCTTCTCGGAAAGCTGAACCTGCATGAATTCGCCTACGGGGCCACAGGCGAAAACAAACATTTCGGGACCGTTCCCAACCCTTTTGACCCATCGCGCCTCGCCGGGGGCTCCAGCAGCGGCTGCGCGGCGGCCGTGGCCGCCGGTCTCGCGCCATACGCCATTGGAACCGACACCGGCGGCTCCACCCGGGCCCCGGCGGCCCTGTGCGGGGTCGTGGGTCTGAAACCGACCTACGGCGCCGTCAGCCTCAAAGGGGCCATCCCCTTTTGCTGGTCTTTGGACCATATCGGCATCTTTTCCAGGACGACCCCGGACGCGGCCCTGGTCTTCGGGGCCCTGGGGCGAGATGTCCCCGGAGACCCGGGATGGACCCAAAACCTTCTGGATTCATTTTTGAAAGCATCTTCCCATGATCTCTCCAAATTGCGGGTCGGCGTTCCCAAATCATTCTTTTTTGAAAAAACCGATCCCGAGATCCTCGCGGCCACCCAAAAGGCCATCGCCCTGTTCGAGCGCAGCGGCGCCCGGATCATCGACATTGACATGCCCCCCATGGATCACGCCCGCGCCGTGTCTCTGATCATTCAGCTTCCCGAGGCCCTTTCCTACCACAGCGCCCGCCTTCCGGAAAAAAAAGAGCTGTATGGGCAAGACATCCGCGCCGGACTGGCCCTGGGACAGTTTATTTTAGCCGAGCACTATGTCCGGGCGAAAAGGATGATGGAGATGTTTCGACGGGACATGGGCCGCGTCTTTGAAAACGTGGATCTGATCATCACCCCCTCCTGCCCGGTGACCGCCCCGGAAATGGGCGCCCGATTCGTCACCATCGAAAATGAAAAAGAGCCGGCGGGAAACGCCATCACACGTTTCACCAGCTTTTTCAACCTGACCGGAAACCCGGCCATATCCATTCCATCGGGTCTTCACTCATCCGGCCTTCCCATGGGGGTCCAGCTCGTGGGGCGCCCTTTTGAGGAAAACACGCTGTTAAAAGCCGCCCATGCTTTGGAAAAACAGATGGGTCGTGTCAAAAAACCGGACTGAAAAGCCCTGAAATCCCCATCCCCCTTCCCCATGCGAACCCGCCATTTTTCTTGACATGTATGAATGTCATATATTATATAAAAAATATTAATACAAAATGACTATAATCATCTAATGAAATTATATTTTTCTTTAACCCCAAATCTTAGCTTTGGAGGAAATATGACCGCGACATCAAAAAAAATCTCCATTGACAGAAGAACCTTTCTTAAAGGAATGGGCGCCCTGGGCGCCGCGTCGGCCATGGGCCTGGGCTTTCCTTCCATCAGCTTGGGAAAAGGACATGTGGACCGGTCCAGACTGGCCAAAACCCTCAGTTTCAGCTCTTACGGCGGGAGCTGGCAGGAGAATCTCACCAAAGCCGTGCTTGAGCCCTTTGAGAAGAAATACGGCGTCAGGATCATTCAAAGCAGCCACGGGGGGGAGGAAGAAATACTGGCCAAAATCCGGGTGGGCGGAAAAGGCGACTATGATCTGGTCACCATCAATGAAAGCGGGTATTACCCCGGGGTCAAACAGGGCCTTTTCAACAACCTGAACCTCGAAAATATCCCCAACCAGAAAAATATCATGTCCCCCTTAAAAAAACCCATTTATGACCCGGACTTTGCCAAAGACGGCAAAACCAGGTCGGTTCCCAGCGTGTTCGGAACCACCGCGCTGACCTATAACACCCAAAACGTGACGCCGGCGCCCGATTCCTGGGCGGTTTGCTGGGACAAAAAATACGCCCGGAAAATCGCCATGAATGAAATCGCCTGGTACCGCGTGTTCACCACCGCGCTTTACCTGGGAGAAGACCCCAACAATGTGAAAAACTGGACCGCCCTGTGGGACGCCGTCAGACAGCAGCATAAACTGGTGCTGAAATATTGGAGTTCCGGCATGGAAATGCAGCAGCTTTTCACCAACAAGGAGATCTATCTCGGGGAATTCTGGAGCGGCAGGACCCTGAACCTTAAGGGAAAAGGGACGCCTGTGGACTATGTGATCCCCAAAGAGGGCGCCTCCACCTGGGTGGAGGTCTGGTGCGTGCCCAAGGGATCGAAAAAGCAGTACACCGCCGAGGTTCTTTTAAATTATCTCCTGGACCCCGAGGTCGGCGCCCACCTGTCCGAATTGACCCAGTATCCATGCGCCCTCAACCCCTCCGTTTATAAAGTGACCGATTCCATCCGAAATCTGCCGGATTTCGATCCCACGGGAACGCTGGAAAAATACAAATTCGTGGATTACGGATACAAAGAGGCGAACAATGCCGAATGGACGGAAAAATTCACTGAAATACGCATGGGCGGATAGAAGCAAAAAAGCCGGGAGGGAAGCGAACTCATCCAAAATGGACGATCTTAATCTTAAAAACATAACAAAAAAATTCGGGGAGTTCACCGCCGTGAGCCATTTCTCCCTGGATGTGAAAAAAGGGGAGTTTGTCTCTTTTTTGGGACCCAGCGGATGCGGGAAAACCACGACCCTTCGAATGATCGCCGGGTTTATCAATCCCACCGAAGGAGACATTTTCATCCAGGGAAAAAGGGTCAATGACACGCCCCCCCATCTCAGGGACACGGGCATGGTGTTCCAAAGCTATGCCCTGTTTCCCCATATGACGGTGTTTGAAAACATCGCTTTCGGGTTGAAATACAGGAAAATCCCCAAACGCGAGATCAAGGACCGCGTCAACGATATGTTGGCCCTGATTCAACTGCCCGATATGGGAAAAAGGAAGCCGTCCCAGCTCAGCGGGGGCCAGCAGCAGCGGATCGCCCTTGGAAGGGCGCTGGTCATCCAGCCCAAAATCCTTCTCTTTGACGAGCCCTTGTCGAACCTGGACGCCAAGCTGCGGGAAGACCTCCGTGTGGAATTGCGGCAAATCCAGAGGGAAGTGGGCATCACGTCCATATTTGTGACCCATGACCAGGAGGAGGCGCTGTCTTTGTCCGACAAGATAGCGGTGATGGATAATGGGGAGATTCGCCAGGTCGGAACCCCTTTCGAGATTTATGAAGACCCGGACTCGGTTTTCGTGGCCAATTTTATCGGCCAGTCCAACTTTTTGGACGGCGAGATCACCGCCATCCAAAACGGCCGGGCCACCATTAAGATCAAAGGAGGCCTGGCCATCTCGGGAACGGCCCCGGCGGATATCCGCCCGGGGGACGGGGTCAAAGCCATGATTCGGGCGGAGCGGATCAGAATCCGGCCTTCCGAAGTCCGGGAAAAGGGCGTCAACACCCTCAAAGCCTCCATCGAAAATATCAGCTACCTGGGAGGCAGCGTCCACTATTACGTCATGATGGAAAACAGCCGGCGAATGATGGCCATCGAAAAAACGGGCGATCAAAAACCGCTCCGTGTCAATGACCCGGTTTTTCTGAGCTTTGATTTCAAAAACTGCCTGATTTTTAAAAAATAACAAGGGAACGCCCGCGCTGATGCCAAAGGACAGACATCTTCAAAAACCCGCCAAAACCGCCGCCCCGGCGGCGGGGAAAAACAAATGGAAGTTGCTCGGCTTCCAAATGGGCCCGCTTTCATTGTGGCTGATATTTTTCCTGATCATACCGATTCTTGTGATCCTGTATTACAGCTTCTGCCAGAGAAATCCCGGCGGGACCATCCATCATGTCTTCTCCTTAAAAAACTACATCCATTTTCTGGGCACGCCCGTTTATCGAAAAATTCTCATCCAATCCTTTGTCATCGCGTTCAACGTGACGTTGTTTTGCCTTTTGACGGCCTACGTTCCGGCCTATTACATCGCCACTTTAAAAAGCCGAAACCGTGTCCTGCTTCTGATCCTTTTGATTGTCCCGTTCTGGACCAGCCTGCTGATCCGAAATTATTCCTGGATTCTCATACTGGGAAGAGAGGGAATCATCAATGTGTATTTCATGAAATGGGGACTCATATCCGAGCCCATGAACATGCTCTACACCACCGCCTCGGTGGTGGTGGGCCTGACCCACTGGGCGCTGCCCTTTATGGTCTTCCCCATTTTTTTAACCATCGACGGCATCGATCCGGACCTGGCGGCTGCGGCCAAAAATCTCGGGGCAAACAGCTTCCAGGCGTTTCTGCGGATCACTTTTCCCTTAAGCATGCCCGGGGTGGCGGCGGGGTGTCTTTTGACCTTTATCATGACCATCGGCGCCTTTGTCACTCCCGTTCTGCTTGGAGGATCGGAAGACGTGATGATCACCATGGTCATCACCGAGCGCTTCCTGCGCCTGTATGACCTTCCCTTCGGGTCGGCCGCGTCCATCATATACCTGATCATCATGCTGACCTTTGTTTTAATCTATGACCGTCTGATCGGTTTGAAGCGAATCATGAATATGTAAAGGGCCCTGATTCACATGAAAAAGATATTCACTGAAAATTTTTTTTTAAAATGGATCACCGTGGCGGTCTATATTTTTATTTTCGCCCCCATACTGGTGGTCATCCTCATGTCATTCCATCCCCATGAGATCGTGTCCTTCCCCATGCCCGGGTTCAGCCTCAAATGGTACGTCAAGTTCATTTCCAACCACAATCTTTTAAACTCCCTGCGCGTGAGCCTTTTGCTGGGAGTGACATCCGCGCTCATGGCCGGCGTCATCGGGACCCTCGCCGCCTTCGCCATTGTCCGGTCAAAAGTCCCCGTGGCCAAACTTTTAAACGCCGCGACATTCGCTCCCATGGTGATTTCAGGCGTGGTGCTGGGGGTGGCCATGCTCTCTTTTTTCAACGCCATCCATTTTCCCCGGGGGTTTGTCAGTCTCGCGGCGGCGCACACTCTTTTTTCCCTGCCCTACGTGATCATCGTGGTTTCATCCAGTCTCGCGGGTTTCGACCGGTCCACCGAAGAGGCCGCCATGAACCTGGGCGCCAACGCCTTCCAGACTTTTAAATCCATCACGCTGCCGGCTATTTTTCCCGCCATTGTGGCCGGGATGCTCCTGTCTTTCACCATCTCCTTTGATGAATTTCCGGCGTCCCAGTTTCTGTCCACCCCGGGAACCATCACCGTTCCCATACGCATTTTTTCCATGATTAAAACCGAGCTGAATCCCCAAATCAATGTCCTGGCGGCGGTCATGATCCTGGTCACCATCTGCCTTCCCCTCATGGCTCAATTTTTTATGCGGGGAAAAAATAAAAAATAAAAAGGGCGATTCTGAAATTCTTTAAAAGGAAGACCGGCATGAAAAAAAGCGTCCCTTACAATGAACTCGCCTGGCCCGGTGTCAAAAAGGCGCTGGCCGGCAGATGGCTGATTCTGCCCTTCGGGTCTATGGAGCAGCATGGGCCCCATCTCCCGCTGGGGACCGACACGGTTCTGGCCGGACACATGGCCCGCGAGGTCGCGGCGGAAATCGGCGGCGTGACGGCCCCGGCCATGGAATACGGCGGCAGGAGTCTCCCGAACAGCGGCGGGGGGCCCGGCTACCCCGGGGGGGTGTTTTTTCCCGGGAAAACGCTCATTGACATGTATGAGCGACTGATTCATGGCTATATTCAAAACGGGGCCGAAAAAATTCTTCTGGTCAACGCCCACTGGGAAAATGAGGCGTTTTTGTTTGAGGCGCTGGAAAGGGCGCGGGAAAAAAAATATCTTGAATCTTCAAAAATCGTGGCGGCAAGCTGGTGGAACCTGGTGAGCGAAAAAGAGGCGCTGGATATTTTCGGCTTTTTCCCCGGGTGGAGCGCCGAGCACGCGGGCCAGGCGGAGACCGCCCTGATGCTGGCATACGCCCCGGAGCAGGTCCGGTTTGAAAAAGCCCTGGATCATAAGGGACACATTCCGGAAGGCATTTACAAATACCCGGTCCCGAAATCCTGGACCGGAACGAACGGCGTTCTCAGCTCCACCACCCATGTCAAACCGGAAATGGGCAAACGGCTGTCTGAAATCATCAAATCCC
Source organism: Candidatus Desulfarcum epimagneticum (assembly GCA_900659855.1). Lineage (NCBI taxonomy): Bacteria > Pseudomonadati > Thermodesulfobacteriota > Desulfobacteria > Desulfobacterales > Desulfobacteraceae > Candidatus Desulfarcum > Candidatus Desulfarcum epimagneticum. The sequence goes on along the minus strand of CAACVI010000050.1, from coordinate 62,488 downwards.
GTTTCATCGCGCTGCTCGAAGACGATTAAATTTCCTGTCATGAAACAGTCAGGCCCCCCTGCGCCTCCCCGCCGGACTATTCGAAACCCTGAATCATCCACACCCGCCGGGGCGGGTCCAGGCGAAGCGGGCCCTCGGCCCGGGCCTCTTTCAGGGCCGTTTCATATTCTTTTTCGGAAATGGGTCTTTCCATGTCCCGGGCGGTTTTCTTCCCGTCCCCCGACCGCTCGCGCATGGGCCGGTACTGGGGCATGACATTCACGTAGGCGTTGGCGGAAATCTCCCGGGCGATAAAGGCCATGACCTTCCCGGTTCCGGCCAGGCCCCCGGGAAGAACCAGGTGACGGATCAAAAGACCGGACACAGCGATTCCCTCCCCGTCCAGCGCCAGGTCCCCGGCCTGGCGGCCCATCTCCGAAATCGCCCTCCGGGCCGCCTCGGGATAATCCGGGGCGCCGCACGTGTCTTCGGCGATTTTTTCATCCCAGAATTTAAAATCCGGCATGTAAATGTCCACGATCCCGTCTAAAAGCCGCAGGGTTTTGACCCGATCATAGGCCGAGGTGTTATACACCAGGGGGATTTCAAGGCCCCCTTCGACCGCCGGCAAAAGCGCTGACAGAATATGGGGAACCCAATGGGACGGCGTCACAAAATTAATATTGTGGCAGCCCGATTCCTGGAGGGAGAGCATCATGCCCGCCAGCTCATCATCGGACACGTCCCTCCCCCGGCCCTGGTGGCTGATGTCGAAATTCTGGCAGAAATCGCAACCCAGGCCGCAGTGGGCGAAAAAAATGGTTCCGGACCCCCGGGTCCCGGAAATGGGCGATTCCTCGCCGAAATGCGGCCCGAAATCCGACACCCGCGCGCGATTTCCCGCGCCGCAAAATCCCGTTTCCCCGGCCATTCGATCCACCCCGCATTTCCGGGGGCACAGACGGCAGTTTGCCATCATCTCCAACGCCCTCGCCGCCTGTTTTTCCAAAAGACCGGTTTCAAGGGCTTTGATATATTGGGACGGGCGTTTCATGGTCCGGCTCCTTTTTTTTGCGCATGGCGGACGGAACAAGGGCGGACACAGGGGTCCGCCCCTACGGCAAAATCCACGCCATGCCTCGCCGATGGATGGGCGTTATCCCACCGATATTCAAAACCCCAACAAAAAAACATTTTGGCTTGGCCATGTAGGGGCGAAAAATTTTTCGCCCCTACCGGCGGACCAAACGCATTGATATGATTCGGCTCCATTTCAACTGCCCGGGGTTTATGGTCATTTTGCCGAAAATCCCGTTCGGGGTTGGCCAGACAAGGGCGGTTCGCGAACCGCCCCTACCGCCGAAATCCACGCCATGCCGGACGCCCCTCCTTTCGGGTTTAATTTCCCATTCATTTTAATGGAACGGATATCCCGGCGCAAGGGTTATCCGCCCGGAACCGTGAAAACCGCCGTCACGGGCAGGTGGTCTGAAATGTCCAGGGCGTCTTTTTGACGGATATGGGTCCGGCCCACGGGGATATTTCGGGTGAAAAACATGTAATCGATGGTTTTGTCCGGTGCTTTGACCTTTTCACGGGTGTCCATGTGGGTGAGGCATTTTCGGCCCTGTTTTGAATGGATATCTTCAAGGGACGGAACGGCGTGAAAGGCGTCGAACAGCGGCTGGATGCCGGACCCCGGGGGAGGCGTCAGATTGAAATCCCCGGCCGCGAAACCGGCCCGGCCTCTTTTTCCCACCGCGTCCAGGATTCCTGTCACCTGCGCCGCCTGGCGTTTTTGGACATCGGTCCCTTTGGCAAAGGCGGTCAGATGGACATTGATCACATGCAGGGGCGCTCCGCCTCTCACGGGCATCAGGGCTTCGTGGGCCGCCCGTTTGGGTTTGAGATGCCGGAGAATGAAGGAATCGGTTGGGATGGGGGAAAGGGCGTGGCGAAAGGTTTTGTCGATTTTATATCGGGACACAATGGAAAGTTTCATGCCCACCGACCCCATGATGGACGGGTGGGGGACAAAGGCGGCTTTCCAGTAAAAGGCCGAGGAGTGGCAGGCGTAGTCTTCGGGCAGCTTTTCCAGCAGGCGCCTGAGCTGATCCTCGTGAAAGGTTCGTTCGGCGCCGTGGTCCACTTCCTGGAGAAGGAGGATGTCCGGGTTTTCGTCGCGGATGACGTCCGCGACCCTTTGGATGACGGCGTCAATGGTTTCCCGGGGCGGCCAGGGGTCCTTTCCGTCGTCAAAGAAGAAATGGTTGTTTTGATTTCCGGCCATGAACTGGACATTCCAGCTCAAAACCTTCACGGTTTGGCCCGGCTCCAGGAGCGGCGCGCCGGCCGGGCACACCACCGGCTCTTCCTGGACATCTTCGGGATGATAGGTGGACAGGTAAAAAAGGGCGGCCAGAAGTAAAAAAACGGCCATGACCGATCCCGCGAATGCCATCGCAATCCTTTTCATAGGCGTTTCTCCTCAAAACACGGATCAAAATCCGCGAATTCATTTGGTGGTGAGGATATCAATCAAATCCATTCAAGGCAATGATTAAAAATAACGCCATGACCGGACGAGATTGACCGCCGGACGTGATCCACCCCCGTTTCTTCCTCGTAAGACGAAGGTTTTTTTCATTTTTTTCGGTTGAAAAAAATATAAAAAAAAATTAAACTAATTTTATAAAATATCAGCTTCCAACTAACCGCTGGTGGGGAAAAACAGCTATGGCGCCGCTTCATCCGAACATTTTAGAACATGACGGCCAAAAAGCTTTTGTGGTTTTGCCTTACGAAGAATTTCTGAAGTTGCAAGAAATTTTGGATGATTACCAGGATTTGGCGGCGTTGCGTCAGGCCAAAGAAGACGAAGGCTCCGCGCCTGCGGTTTCGCTGAATGACGCGAAAAAACAGCTCGGCGTTTCCTGAAAATCTCGCCACCCCCCCGATTCATATTAAAAAATAAGCGTCGGACCGGGCGCGGCTGAGCGCTGACCGGAATCCGCCCCCCGAAACACATTCGCCTTTATGTCACGGGTCCTTTTTCTCTTTTTCTTTCCCCTCGGCCTCAAGCCGGACGCCGTCCAGGATGCCGTTAATAAAGGCCCCGGATTCATCGGAGCCGAATTTTTTTCCCATGTCCACGGCTTCGTTGATGGACACCTTGGGGGGAATGTCGTCGCAGTGCAGAAGCTCATAAACGGCGATGCGCATGATGTTCCGGTCCACGCAGGTCATGCGGCGGAGTCTCCAGTTGCTGGAACAGCGCTTGATGGCCTGGTCGATCTCCTGATTTTCCTCCATCACGCCTGTGGTCAGCTTTGTGAAAAAAGGCTCGATTTCATCGGAGGGCGGAAAATGAGCGCGAAAAAGCGCCAGGGTGTCTTCAGACACGGAGTGACGGATATCCATATAAAACAGGGCTTGAAGGGCCAGCTCCCGTGATCGGCGACGGTTTCCCATTTTTTTTAATTTACGCCTTGTCCACCAGTTCCATGAGATTGGCCATTTCCACCGCCGAGATGGCCGCGCTCCAGCCCTTGTTCCCGGACTTGGTCCCGGCCCTTTCCACGGCCTGCTCAATGGAGTCGGTGGTGATGACCCCGAATATCACGGGGACCCCGGCTTCCAGGGACACCGCCGCGACGCCCTTGGACACCTCGGCGCTCACGTAATCGAAATGGGAAGTGGCGCCCCGGATCACCGCGCCCAGGCATATGATGGCGTCAAAGCCGCCTTTTTCCGCGACCTTCTGGGCCAGAAGCGGAATCTCAAAGGCCCCCGGGGTCTTGATGATCTTGATATCGTCGGGATCGGCGTCACAGCGCGTCAGCGCGTCCACGGCGCCCCCTGTCAGTTTTTCGGTGATAAAATCGTTGAAACGGCTCACAATGATGGCGAACTTCTTCCCCTTTGCGACCAGTTTGCCTTCCAGAACTTGCGGCATGTTTTCCCCCTTCTTTTGTCTATTTGCAGGACGGCATCGTAAAAAATCCGATCTACAAGGCGCGGCGCTTATTTTGAATTGAGGCAATGCATGTAGTATGCCTCAATTAAAAATAAGCGCCGCGACGCGTTTTTTTTACGACGCCATCAAGGATTGGCGTCGATATTGAGCAAATGCCCCATCTTAAGTTTCTTGCATTCCAGGTACGTCCGGTTGTGTTCATTGGGCGCCACTTCCAAAGGCACCTGGTCCACAATGCTCAGCCCATAGCCCTGGAGACCCACCATTTTCTTGGGATTGTTGGTGATCAGGCGCATTTTTTTGATCCCCAAATCCACCAGAACCTGGGCGCCGATGCCGTAGTTCCGCAAATCCGGTTTAAAGCCCAGCTCCTCGTTGGCCTCCACCGTGTCCAGACCCTGGTCCTGGAGCACATAGGCCTTGAGCTTGTTCACCAGGCCGATGCCCCGGCCCTCCTGGCGGATGTAGAGCAACACCCCGGCCCCCTCTTTTTCCATCAGCTCCATGGAAAGCCGGAGCTGGTCCCCGCAGTCGCACTTGAGAGAGGCGAAAATATCGCCGGTCATGCACTCTGAATGCACCCGGACCAGGATGGGCTCGTCCGGGTCGATCTCGCCTTTGACCATGGCGATGTGCTGAAGGTCCTCGATCTCGTTTTCATAGACCATGGCCGTGAACATCCCGGCGTGGCAGGTGGGGATATTGGCCTCCACCACCTTGTGGACAAAGGACTCGGTTCTCATGCGGTATTCGATGAGGTCCTCGATGGTGCAGATGCCGATGCCGCGCTTTTTGCTGAACTCCTCAAGCGCCGGCATCCGGGCCATGGTCCCGTCCTCATCCATGACCTCGCATATCACCCCGGCCGGTTTGAGCCCCGCCAGACGGGCCAGGTCCACCGAGCCTTCGGTCTGCCCGGTCCGCACGATCACCCCGCCGTCTTTGGCCCGAAGGGGAAAAATATGGCCCGGCCGGGCCAGGTCCGCGGGTTTGGCGCCGTCGGCCACGGCCGTCAGAATGGTGGTGGCCCGGTCCGCGGCGGATATTCCGGTGGTCACCCCCCGCCGGGCCTCAATGGACACGGTGAAGCCGGTCTGAAAGGCCGAGGTATTGTTGTCCACCATGAGGGGAAGGTCCAGGGAGTCGATTTTTTCTCCCGTCATGGAAAGACAGATGAGCCCCCGGCCGTATTTCGCCATGAAATTGATGGCCTCGGGAGTGACGGCCTCGGCGGCCATGGTGAGGTCGCCTTCGTTTTCCCGGTCCTCGTCATCCACCAGGATGACCATTTTTCCGTCCCGGATGTCTTTGATCGCCTCTTCTATGGATATCTTCGGCATATGATTCTCCTGGGAAAGGCGCCTGTCTATAGCGCGGATTTCCCCTTTAAAGTTTGATTATAAAAACCCGTTCTTCGCCAGAAAGTCCATCCCAAACCCGGACTTTCGGCCCCCTTTCTCCCGGGCCTGTCCGGATAAAACTTTCTCCACGTATTTGCCGATCATGTCGGTCTCGATGTTCACCGCGTCCCCCGGCTTTTTAAAATCCAGGGTGGTCCGCGCCGCGGTATGGGGGATCAGCGCCACCTCAAAGCCCCTTTCGGCGCATGTGTTGAGGGTGAGGCTCACGCCGTCCACGGCGATGGAGCCCTTGGGGATGATGTGTCCAGGGAAGGACTCCGGAAGGCCCACGGCCATGATGACGGCGTTTCCCATCATCTGTTTTTTCCGGATATGCCCGACGCAGTCCACATGGCCCGACACCAGATGCCCGTCCAGACGGCCGGAGAGCGCAAGCGCCCTTTCCAGGTTCACCCGCCCCCCGGTTTTGAGCGCGCCCAGGGCGGTTTTGGAAAGGGTCTCGGCGGACACATCCGCCGTGAAGGACTTTCCCGCAATGGTGGTGGCGGTCAGACACGCCCCGTTGACGGCCACGCTGTCGCCCACCCGGACGTCGCTTAAGGCAAAGTCCGCCTCCAGGGAAAGGGTTTTCCCTCCTCCCCGGGGGTGGGGCCCAATGGCCCGGACCGTTCCCAGCCCCTCTATGATTCCGGTAAACATAATTCACATCCCTCGAAAAATCAACCCCATAACGGGTATCCTTCGATCATCACATCGTCGCCGGACATGCGCGCGGAGACATCCGTCAAGCGGACGCAGCCGTCCATGGAATCGGGTCCCGGGCCGCCGCATATGGGAAAGCCGCCGCCGGCCATGATTTTGGGCGCGTAAAAAAAGACGACCTTGTCCACGATCCCGGCCCTGAAGGCCGAGGCCATGACCCGGCTTCCGCCCTCAATGAGCAGGCCGGAGATTCCCATCTCCCCCAGCCGGGCGCGCAGCCATTTCATATCCGTCAGGCCGTCTTTTTCCGGCGCCTCCATGACCCGCGCCCCGGTTTTTTCAATCGCTTTTTTTTTCTTTTCAGGCGCGCCGGGCCCCGCGACGAGTATGGTCTGGGCGTCGGACTCAAGGGTGAGCGCCCGCGCCTTTTCCGAAATCGACAGAACCGGGTCCAGGATCACCCGGATCGGATCGCGGCCCTCCAATCCCTCCAGGCGCGTGGTCAGGCTGGGATCGTCTGTTCGCGCGGTCCCGGCGCCCACCATAATGGCGTCCACCGTGTGGCGCAGCCGGTGGACATAACGCCTGGACGCCTCGCCGGACACCCACCTGGAGTCCCCGGTCTTTGTGGCGATGAAACCGTCCAGGGTGGCCGCGCATTTCGCGATGACAAAGGGAAGGCCGGTGGAAATGTGTTTGATAAAAATTTCATTGAGCCGGCGGGCCTTTTTTTCGAAAACCCCGGTCGTGACCTCCACCCCGCCCGCCTTTAAACGCCGGTGGCCGTTTCCTTTGACCTCGGGGTTGGGGTCCTCCATGGCCGAGACCACCCGGGCGATGCCGGCCTCAAGGATTCGCTTTGAGCAGGGCGGGGTTTTTCCAAAATGATCGCACGGCTCCAGGGTCACGTACAGCGTGGCCCCCCGGGCCGCCCCGCCGGCCTTTTGAATGGCCTCGACCTCGGCGTGGTCTGAGCCGAACCTCCGGTGATATCCTTCTGAAATCACACGGCCGTCTTTGACCAGGATCGCCCCCACCATGGGGTTGGGGGACACAAAGCCCCTTCCCTTTTCGGCCAGGGCCAGCGCCGTCTCCATATGGCGAAGGTCATCGGCGCTCAAGCGCGTTTTCCCCCGTTTTCCTTTGACAGCATTTTTTTAAGCTCTTCGACGAAATCGTTCACATCCTTAAATTCCCGGTACACCGAGGCGAACCGCACATAGGCGATGTCGTCCAGGTCGTGGAGCCAGGACATGATCTTTTCCCCGATGACGGAAGACGGAATCTCCTTTTCCTCCATCTCCCCCAGGTCCCGCTCCAGAACGCTGATGAAATCGTCGATGACATGCATGCTGATTTTTCTTTTTTCGCATGCCTTCTGGATGCCCATCAGGGCCTTGGGCCGGGAAAAATTCTCCCGGCGGCCATCCTTTTTCAGAATCACCGCAGGCGTTTTTTCCACGCGCTCATAGGTGGTGAAACGCCGGCCGCAGGGAACGCACTCCCGGCGCCTGCGAATGGCGCGCCTGTCCTTTGTCATTCTGGAGTCCACCACTTTGTGGTCGGTTTTCGAGCAAAACGGGCATTTCATGGGTTTGTCTCCGGTCTTTCGGCCTTCGGACGCGCGGCGGCGCCTATATTTTTTCTAATTCCACACCCGCCTCGCCCAGCATCCCGGCGGACATGTCATCCGGATATCCCCGGCTGTGGCAGACCCGAAGGATTCCGGCGTTGATGATCATCTTGGCGCAGATAAAACAGGGCAGAGTCGTGCAGAAAAGCTCGGCGCCCCGGATGGAAATGCCGTGATAGGCGGCCTGGATAATGGCGTTCTGCTCCGCGTGCAGCCCCCGGCAAAGCTCGTGCCTTTCCCCCGAGGGCACGCCCATTTTTTCCCTCAGACACCCCTCTTTTTCACAGTGGGAGATGTTTGTGGGGGCGCCGTTGTACCCGGTGGACAGTATCCGGCGCTCCTTGACGATGACGGCCCCCACCGAGCGGCGCATGCAGGTGGAGCGAAGGGCCACCAGCCCGGCGATGTCCATAAAATATTTGTCCCACGAGGGTCGCTGGTCGGCCATCAGTCGATATCCAGGGGAAACCCGGCGCACATCTCCCGGGTTTTTTCCCGGACGCTTTCAATGAGCGCGTCGTTTTCCGGGTCTTTTAAAATATCGGCGATCATGTCCGCGATGGCCTCGACCTGGGGCGTTTTCATGCCCCGGGTGGTGATGGCCGGGGTTCCGATCCGGATGCCGCTGGTCACATGGGCCTTTTGCTCCTCAAAGGGCACGGCGTTCTTGTTCACGGTGATCCCGGCCCGCCCCAGGACATCCTGGGCCCGGTTCCCGGTGATGTTTAAACTTCTCAGATCCACCAGGATCATGTGGTTGTCGGTCCCCCCGGACACCAGGGTCAGTTTTTCATCGGCCAGACGCCGGGCCATGGCTTTGGCGTTCTCCACCACATCGCGCTGGTAGGCCCTGAATGCGTCCGAGTCCGCCTCCTTGAAGGCCGCGGCCTTGGCGGCGATGACGTGCATCAAAGGGCCGCCCTGTATGCCGGGAAAAATCTCCCGGCCCAGCCGGGCGCTCAAATCCTTCCTGGACAGAATCAGCCCGCCCCGGGGGCCCCTTAATGTCTTGTGGGTGGTGGAGGACACCACATCGGCGTGGGGAATCGGGGAGGGATGGACCCCGGCCGCCACCAGCCCCGCGATGTGCGCCATGTCCACCATAAGATAGGCCCCGGCCGAACGGGCGATTTCGGCAAACCTTTCAAAATCGATGATCCGGGGATAGGCGCTGGCGCCGGCGATGATCATGGCCGGTTTATGCGCCTCGGCCAGGCGGGCCAGCTCGTCGTAATCAATGAGTCCCGTGTCCCGGCTCAGTCCGTAGGAGACCGATTTGTAGAGTTTGCCTGAAAAACTCACCGGGCTTCCGTGGGTCAAATGCCCGCCGTGGGACAGGTCCATGCCCAGAACCGTGTCGCCGGGTTTGAGCAGGGCGAAATAAATCCCCATATTGGCCTGGGAGCCCGAGTGGGGCTGGACATTGGCGTAATCGGCCCCGAAAAGCGCCCGGGCCCTTTCAATGGCCAGGTCCTCGGCCACATCCACATATTCGCATCCCCCGTAATAGCGTTTCCCGGGATAGCCCTCGGCGTACTTGTTGGTGAGAACCGATCCCTGGATGGCCATGATCGTCCGGCTCACGATGTTTTCCGAGGCGATCAGCTCCAGGGTATGGCGCTGCCGGTCCATTTCCTTTTCAATGGCGGCGGCGATCTCTTTATCCGCTTTTTTGACTGTGTCCAGAATATTCAAAATGTTTTTTCCATCCATTTAGGGTTCGGTCAAAAATGAGTTGTTTTTGAGCGAGCCCTTATTATTTTCGGCCGGCGATATCGTCAAGGCTGATGTCATCGAACTGGTCCAGCCGCCTCTGGTGCCGCCCCCCCTCAAAGGGGGTCTTGAGCCAGGCGTCCACGATTTCAAACGCCAGAACGTCCCCGGTGACGCGCCCCCCCAGGACCAGGATATTGGCGTCGTTGTGCCGGCGGCTCATGACGGCGTCAAACAGGCCCCGGCAAAGCGCGGCCCGGACATGGGCAAACCGGTTGGCCACCATGGACATGCCGATTCCGGTCCCGCATAAAAGCACGCCTTTTTCAAACTTTTTTTCAGACACCCCCCGCGCCACCCGCGCGCCGAAGTCCGGGTAATCCGACGATTCCGGCCCGTCCGTCCCCGCGTCCGTGACTTCAAAACCCTTCTTTTCCAAAAAATCCCGGATTTTGTTTTTCAGCTCATAGGCCGCGTGGTCGCTTCCGATTATAACAGATTTTGTTTCATTTTGCATGTCTGATTCTCACAGCGCGTGTTTTTTCAGGATCAAAGTGGCGTTGGTTCCCCCAAATCCAAAGGAGTTGGTCATGGCCACGGAGATGTCTTTTTTACGGGCTTTTTGGGGCACATAGTCCAGGTCGCACTCCTCGCCCGGGTTTTCAAAATTGATGGTGGGCGGAAGGATCCCGTGAAACAGGGAAAGGGCCGTGAAGACCGTCTCCACCCCGCCGGCGCCCCCCAGGAGATGGCCGGTCATGGACTTGGTGGCGCTGATGGGGATCAGCGGCGCCTTTTCCTTGAAGACCGTTTTGACGGCCCGGGTCTCGTAAAGATCATTCAGGGCGGTGGCGGTGCCGTGGGCGTTGATGTAATCCACGCTTCCCGGGGAAATTCCCGCGTCGTCCAGGGCCTCGGTCATGCATCGAACGGCGCCGTCGCCATCCGGCGGGGGCGCGGTCATGTGATGGGCGTCGCCGCTCATTCCGTAGCCGATGATCTCGGCGTAAATTTTGGCGCCGCGCTCAAGGGCGGACTCCAGGGTCTCGATGATCACAATGCCGCTTCCCTCTCCCATGACAAAGCCGTCCCGGTCCCTTTCAAAGGGTCGGGACGCCTTTTCAGGCGCGTCGTTTCTCGTGGACAGGGCCTTCATGGCGTTGAATCCGGCGATGCCGGTGGGGGTGATGACGGACTCCACGCCCCCGGTGATCATGGCGTCGGCCCGCCCGCTTTGGACCATGCGGTACGAATCCCCCACCGCGTGACCGCCGGCCGCGCACGCCGTGGCGATGGAGGCGTTGGGGCCCTTGGCCCCCAGGTGGATGGAAATCACTCCCGCCGCCATGTTCCCGATGATCATGGGAATAAAAAAAGGGCTGACCCGCCTGGGACCTTTTGTGTCCACGGTCCGGGAGACCTCCTCCAGCATGAAAAGCCCTCCCAGGCCGCATCCGGTGACCACCCCCACCCGATGGGCGTTGGACGCGTCGACGACAAAGCCCGAGTCCTCCATGGCCATCCGGGCGGCGGCCACAGCGTAGGCGATAAAACGCTCCGTTCGCCGGGCCTCTTTCTTCGGCAAAAAATCCCCCGGGGAAAAATCCCGGACCTCTCCCGCGATCCGGGTCTTGAAACCGGACGTGTCGAACCTGGAGATCTCGCCGATTCCCGACTCTCCCCGGCACAGCCGACTCCATGTCTTTTCCACTCCCGTTCCCAGCGGGGTGACCAGACCCGCGCCGGTGACAACCACCCGCCTTTCCAAAAAAAACCTCCTGTCCGGTTTAGGAATGTTCCTGGATATATTCGAGCACATCTTTGACCGTGACAAGCTTTTCAGCGTCATCATCGGATATTTCGATGTCAAACTCTTCCTCCATGGACATGATCAGCTCGACAATGTCCAGGGAGTCGGCCCCGAGATCGTTGATAAAAGACGCTTCGGGAACGACCTCCTCCAGCTCCACGCTTAATTTCTCCGCAATGATTTTTTTTACCTTATCTTCAATGGACATTCTTAGTGTTTCCTCCCGGTTAAAATCCTGTTTCACATATACATGCCGCCGCTCACATGCAGCGCCTGGCCGGTGATATACGCGGCTTCGTCCGAGCACAGAAAAAGCGCGGCGGCGGCCACATCCCCGGGCGCCCCGGCCCGTTTTAAGGGAATGCGGCCCATAAAATTTTCAATCGTTTTTTCGGAAAGATGTTTCGTCATCTCGGTTTCGATGAACCCCGGGGCCACGGCGTTGACCGTGATTCCCCTGGGCGCCAGCTCCGCGGCCGCCGTCTTGGTGAGGCCGATGAGCCCGGCCTTGGAGGCCGAATAGTTGGCCTGGCCCGGGTTTCCGGAGACCCCCACCACCGAGGCGATGTTCACCACCCGGCCGAAGCGCCGCTTCATCATGACGACGGCGGCGCGTTTTAAGCATAAAAAGGCGCCTTTGAGGTTGACGTCCATCACCTCGGTCCAGGCCGCCTCCTTCATCCGGACCAAAAGGCCGTCCCGGGTGATTCCGGCGTTGTTGACCAGGCAGTCCAGCCGTCCGCCGGTTTCGTTTAGAACGGCGTCAAAAAATTCCCCCACCTCTTTTTCAGAGGCCACATCGGCGCAAAACCCCCGGGCCCGCCCGCCCAGCTCCGAGACTTTTTTTTCCGTCTCAGCGGCGGCCGCCTCTTCGTCTTTGGGGAAATAATTAAAATAAACATCCGCCCCCCGGGCCGCGAAGGCCAGGCATATGGCCCTCCCGATGCCCCTGGAGCCTCCCGTCACCACAACCGGGGACGCGTCTTTATCCGCCATGACGCCTCCCGAATAAAATATCGGCCAGCGCGTCCATGTCCTGAATGACGCCGGCCTGGCCCAGGATCATGTCGTCGTATGACACGGACTTTAAAAACGCCGACACTTCGTCTTTTGAAAAAGCGCCGGAGCCGGACAGAATCTCCAGCGTCTTTTCGCAAACCGTCCGGGCGGTTTCGGCGGCGAAAATTCTGGACATCAGCCGCGTCTTTTCCGCGTCCGGGTCCCCGGCGTCCATCAAAGCCGCCGCTTTTCGGGCCAGGGCGGCGCCCACCTCCACATGGGTCATCATGTCGGCCAGGGCGAACATGACATGCTGGCTTCGGGTGAGCCGCGCCTTTTGAACCTTTTCAATGACGGGGTTCAGGGCGGCGGCGGCCAGGGCGAAGGATTCCGCGCCCAGGTCTTTTCCCGAGCCGGCCGCGGCCTTCATTTCAGAGGCGATTCCTTCGTAAAAGGCGCCCTTGGTCTTTCGGGTTTTCTTCCATCGGAACACGCTGATGATGTTTTGCTGGATCTCGCTGGTTCCCTCGTAAATGCAGGTGATTTTCACATCCCGCTTGATCTTCTCCACCCCGTACTCGGCGATGTAGCCGTAGCCTCCCAGCGCCTGGATGGCGTCGTCGGCCGTTTGATTGGCGGCCTCGGAGGCGAAGTATTTGGCGATGGAGCCCTCGGTCTGAAGGTCTTTCTCCCCGGAGTCGAGCCGAAGGGCGATCTCGTCGCAGTAGGCGTCGGCCGCGGCCAGCCGGACCGCGTGGGGGACCACCAGCTTGTGGGTGTAGCCCTGCTTTTCGGACAGAAAAGAGCCGAACTGCCTTCTCTGGGCCGCGTAGGGGATCACGATGTCCAGCGCCGCCTCCCCGGCGCCCAGGGCCATGGAGGCCACCATGAGCCGGGTGTAGCCGAACACCGCGTTGGACTGTTTCAAACCCTTTCCGGGAACGCCGCCGATGAGGTTTTCCACCGGGACGAACACATCCGAAAAGGACAAAGGCGAGGTGTTGGACGAGCGTATGCCGTGTTTTTCCTCGCCCTTTCCCCGTGAAAAGCCCTCGGCGTCCTTTTCCACCACGAAAAAGGTCGGCCCCTCGGGGGTATTGGCCAGAAGGGTGATGAAATCGGAATATCCCCCGGTGGAGATGAACTGTTTGTTTCCGTTGATCCGGTAACCTTTGATATTTCCGGAATCGTCCTCCACAGGCTCCGCCGAGGTCTGGAGCGCGGCCAGGTTGCTGCCCGCGCCCGGCTCGGTCACCGCGTAGGAGACCAGGCAGTCCCCGCCGGCGATGGCGCCCAGCCATTTCTCCTTCTGCTCGCGGGTTCCCCCCACGATGAGGGGATCGGCGCCGAGCTGGATGGCGAAAAAAGCAGTGGCCACGCCCAGGCATATTTTGGACATCTCCCGGGTGGCCAGGCAGGAGTCTCTGGCGCCGCCGCCCATTCCCCCGTAAGCCTCGGGGATGAAAAGAAGCTGGAGCCCGATGTCCGGGCTGAGCAGTTCCCGAATCTCGGCTTCGGGAAAGATGTCTTTTTTGTCGAACTCCAGGATTTTGTCCCTGGAAAGAAGCCGCTGCCCCAGCTGCCGGATCATATCCGCGACCATCTGTCGGGATTCGGAGTCCAGGCCTCTCAGGACAGGGGCGGAATCATGTGGCGTCGACCCTGGCATGGTTTCGGTTTCTCCCTGGTTTTGTGACATGATTGATAAACTCGTAAAAAAGCTTGGGATGGCTAAGTTAAAAATTCCGTATGCTAAAATTTAAGCACAAGGCGTAGTGGTTATTTTCCTTCAAAAACCTTTCTCCCGTCATAATTTCCGCATTCCGGGCAGGCGTGATGCTGCATCCTGGCCGCTCCGCACTGGGGGCATTTGGCGGGGTCGGCGGCCCGGTGTTTGTCGTGGGCCCGGCGCATGTCCCGCTTTGACTTGGATTTTTTTCTTTTCGGCACAGCCATGAGTAATCTCCTAAGTGTTTGGATTATAAATAATTTTATTATTTTTTCCCGCGTTTTCAAGCCGGGGGTTTTTGGATACTGTAAGTAATTCAAATCACCGGGATTGTCAAGGACTTTCATTTTTTTTATGGTTTCGCCGGTTGCGTCGGCCAAAGTATTATGATAATTATTTTCTTTTAAAAAACCAGCCCGATTTAACGGCGCGAATCCAAACCCATTATGCGAAGGAACATCCATGACACCCATCATCACCCGCTTTCCCCCCAGCCCCACCGGGCATCTTCACGTGGGGGGCGCCCGCACCGCCCTGTTTAACTGGCTTCTGGCGCGGCATTTCAACGGAAAATTTGTTTTAAGAATCGAAGACACGGACCGGGCCCGCTCCACCGAGGCGTCGGCCGACGCCATACTGGAGTCCCTGGAGTGGCTGGGAATCGACTGGGACGAGGGCCCCTGGTTTCAATCCGAGCGCATGCCCCTTTACCGCGAATATGTGGACCGGCTCCTGAAGGACGGCATGGCCTACCACTGCGACTGCTCCAAAGAGGACATCGACGCCATGCGCAAAAAGGCCATGGCCGCCGGCGAAAAACCCCGGTACGACGGAACATGCCGGAACAGGGGCCTTGAAAAAAGCCCCGGCTCCGTGGTCCGGTTCGCGGCGCCCTCGTCGGGCTCCACCGCGGTCAAAGACATCGTCAAGGGAGGCGTGGTTTTCAGCAACCAGGAGCTGGACGACTTCGTGATCCTCAGAAGCGACCAGACCCCCACCTACAATTTCGTGGTGGTGGTGGACGACATCGAGATGGGAATCACCACCGTGGTCCGGGGCGACGATCATCTCAACAACACCCCCAAGCAGATTCAGCTTTACAGGGCGCTGGGCGCCGAAGTCCCGGATTTCGCCCATGTCCCCATGGTGCTGGGCGCCGACCGGACCCGGCTGAGCAAACGCCACGGGGCCATGTCGGTGACCGCCTACCGGGACATGGGGTTTCTGCCCGACGCGCTGATCAACTACCTGGTCCGGCTGGGATGGTCCCACGGGGACCAGGAGTTTTTCACCCGAAAGGACCTGATCGAGGTCTTCACCCTTGAAAACATCGGGACATCGGCGGGCATATTCGACCCGGAAAAACTCAAAGCCTTAAACGCGGACCACATCAAGGCCGCGCCCCCGTCGGAACTGGTCGCCCCCCTTTCCCCGTTTCTTGAGCGCCGCGGCTTTCCGAAAAAAGACGATTCTTTTGTGGAAAAAGCCATCGCCACCTTAAACTCCCGGAGCAAAACCCTGGATGAGATGGCCGAGGCGGCGGAATTTTATTTTCTTGATAAAGTTTCCTACGAGGAAAAAGCGGCCCGGAAAAATCTCAAACCCGGCGCGGCCCCTGTCCTGGCCGAGCTGATCCAACGCCTGGAGGCGCTGGAGGATTTCACCGAAGAAAATCTGGAGACCGCCTTTAAAGCGGTCATGGAATCCACCGGCCTCAAACTCGGCAAAATCGCCCAGCCCGCCCGGGTGGCCCTCACCGGCAAAACAGTGAGCCCGGGCATTTTTGAGATCATCGAAGTCCTGGGCCGGGAAAAATCCCTTGAAAGGCTTCGCCTGGCTTTGGGGTTTATTGAGGGCAAGGAGAAGGAGAGTTGAATCGGGCACGGTTGGGTTGAGGAACGGAGCCCGACATTTTTGACGCGCTTGAGCAAAAATAAAAAGGCGGTAAACGGCGCTGGGTTTCGCTTCGCTTAACCCAACCGATAGTAGGAGCCCTGGCTTAAAAAAAACAAACGATTTCATTCCGTCTGGATGAATCAATATATCGGCGCCTATCTGTACCGGGATGTGGCGAGACTCTTCCCGGGCGTCAATGAAAACAGGTTCCAGATGTTCGCGCGGATATTGGCCGGCATTTCCGGAAACGTCATCAATTACTCGGACGTGGCGCGGTCGCTGGGGGTGTCCCAGCCCACGGCGCGGGATTATTTCAGAATCGCGGACGGAACTTTCCTGTGGCGGTCCGTGCCCGCCTACACGCGAAACGCCCTGAAACGCGTCATCAAACATCCAAAAGGTCACTTTCGCGACAGCGGTCTTCTCCACAGCCTGCTGCGCATAGGGGAGCCGGATATTCTGGCCGCCCATCCGGCGATGGGCCGATCCTGGGAAGGCATGGTCATTGAGGAAATCATCCGGGGGCTCAATGCGGCCGGCGCGGGATTTGACTATTATTATTACCGGACGGGCGCCGGGGCCGAAATCGACCTGATCATCGAGGGTGAATTCGGGCTGATTCCCATTGAAATCAAATACTCCCAGACCTTAAAACCCAAACAGCTGCGCGCGCTGAAAGATTTTATCCGGGAACAAAACTGTCGTTTCGGGCTCGTCATCAATAATGACGAAATTCCCCGTCTGTATGACGAACAAATCGGGGGCGTCCCCTTTGCCTGTCTTTGATGGGTTTGAGACCATTTTAAAGCTTGAACAATCGACGTGAAAACGCTATAACACCCAAAATCAAAAAAATGAACGAATCAAACGGAGGCGATCCATTATGGCCGGAGTCAACAAAGCGATTATCGTGGGAAATCTCGGGCGGGACCCCGAAATGCGCTACACGCCCGACGGACTGGCGGTGGCGAATTTCAGCGTGGCCACCAGCGAGGAATGGAAGGACAAAAACACGGGGGAAAAACGGCAGAAAACCGAATGGCACCGCATCGTGGCCTTCGGCAGGCTGGCCGAGATATGCGGCGAATACCTGGCCAAGGGCAAAAAGGTGTACCTTGAGGGCCGCATCCAGACCCGGGACTGGGAAGACAAAGAGGGCGTCAAACGCTACACCACGGAAATTGTGGCGGGCCAGATGCAGATGCTTGACCCCAAAGGCTCTGTGGACCGGTCCCGGTCAAACGCCCCCATGGATGTCCCGGACATGCCGGAAACCACGGGCGCGGGGCGGGATTTTAAGGAGGACGACATTCCTTTTTAGGGTTTTCCCCGGACCCGGATAGAATGGACCTGGGCTGAAACGGACCTTACAAAAGGCGCGGCGATTTTTTGAAAACGGGGCCATGCCTGCCTGGTGTGGCCGGCGGTCAAAAAAGCGCCGCGACGCGTTTTTTATGACGCTGTCAGGACTTTTTGTCCTCTTCTATTTTTTCAGGCTCCTTACTCTCATCGTCCACGGAGGCGCCTTTGAAATTCCGGATGGCCTTGCCCAACCCGCCCCCGATCTCCGGGAGTTTTCCGGCCCCGAAAATAATCAGTATAATCACCAGAAGAATAATCAGCTCCGGCATTCCGATTCCAAACATCTATTCCTCCTTGCCGGGCCCCTTGCCGGACCCGTTTGCGTTTGATAAAATTCGCAATATAGCGCCCGGCGTTTTATGTGTCAATCCCTTAAGAATTTTCTTTATTTTTAAAAAACCCCCGCCCTCGAAAACCGTCGCGATATAAGCCTTGAAAAAATACGCCCGTCATGTTAACTTTGAAAAATATACACACAGGAACGGGCCTGTTTTTTTAGCCCGGTTTCTGAACAGTTGATAAACTCGTAAAAAAGCTTGGGATGGCTAAGTTAAAAATTCGATATACAAGGCGTGGTGGTTATTTTTAATTGAGGCAATACATGTAGTATGCCTCAATTAAAAATAAGCGCCGCAACGCAGGAGATCGGATTTTTTACGACGCCATCAACAGTTGGCAACCAATTAAAATAAAAGGACAAAATACCACCATGACCCCTTTGTTCACAGGGGACGGGGCCACGGCCCTCATTGGAAGCATGCCCCTTTCGGACCACGCCGAGGCGCTGGACCATGTGTTTTCACATTCGCCGGACATCCCCTCGTGGGTTCAGCTTCCCCGGTTTTCAAAGGAAGGCATGATCCCCCAGTTCGCGCCCGGCCTTCCCGGTCTTTTGGAAAAAGACGGCGACTTCTTCGTTGATTCGGACTCACAGGGTTTCAGCGAGGCGCTGACGGCCTTTTATGAAGACTACCTGGCGGTCGCGGAGGGCGGCGAATTCCCGGAAAACTCCCGGTTCGCCCTGTCCCCGGATTCGGCCGAGGGGTTTTTTCTTTTTTTAAAACGCTTAAGCGACCCGCCCCAAAAGCCCAAGGCGGCCAAGGGCCAGGTGACCGGCCCCATCACCCTGACCACGGGGATCAAAGACCAGACCGGGCGGGCGATTTTTTACGACCCCCAGCTCCGGGACGCCGCCGTCAAGATGCTTTCCATGAAGGCCGTCTGGCAGACCCGGAGACTTCTGGAGGCGTCCGGCGGCGCGCCGGTCATTGTGTTTCTGGACGAGCCGTCCCTGGCCGGGTTCGGGACCTCCGAGCACATCGCCATGTCCCGGGAAGAGACCCTGGAATGCTTAAAAGAGGTCGCCGGGGCCGTGAGCGCCGCCGGGGGAATCCCCGGGGTCCATGTGTGCGCCAACACGGACTGGTCCATCGTTCTGGAATCGGGCGCCGTCATTGTGAATTTCGACGCCTACGCCTATTTTGACCGGTTTGTCATTTATGCGGATTCCATCAAAACCTTCATGGAATCGGGGGGAATCCTGGCATGGGGGATCGTGCCCACCCTGCGCCCCGAAGACATCGAAAAAGAGACCGCCCGGTCTTTGGCTGAAAGCTGGATGGCCCGGGCCGCCCAGATCGAAAAAACGGGTTTGAGCAGGGCCGCCGTGCTGTCCGGCTCCCTCATCACCCCCAGCTGCGGAACCGGATCCCTTGAGCCGGCCCAGGCCCTCAAGGTTCTTGAATTGACCCGGGACGTGTCAAAAATCATACAAAACGACTACCTGGACTGAAACAAAAACCAAAAAAATCAGGAAAAAAATATGAAAAAGCAAGAAGCGCCCTCTTTTTCAGGAGCCCGGCGCTATGTTCTGGACAAGGAACTGGCCGACATCGTCAACATCACCATGGATCTGGAAATGCCCCTTTTGCTGAAAGGGGAGCCCGGAACGGGAAAAACCATGCTGGCCCACGCCATCGCCGAGAGCCTGGGCATGCCGCTGATTGTTTTGAACGTGAAATCCAGCATGAAACTCATCGACGCGCTGTACCAGTACGACACCCTGACAAGGCTCAATGACAGCCGGTTCGGGGACTCCAGCCGGGACGTGAGCAATATCGAGGATTACATCAAGATGGGAAAAATCGGCCAGGCGTTCACGGCCGGGGAAAGAACCATCCTGCTCATCGACGAAATCGACAAGGCGGACACGGATTTCCAGGACGACATGCTGGACGTGCTGGACCAGATGGAGTTTGACATCATTGAAATCGACAAAACAGTGCCCGCGAAAATCAGGCCGGTGATCATCATCACCTCCAACGCCAAGAAGGATTTGTCCGATCCCTTCCTGGGAAGGTGCAACTTTCACCACATCGCCTTTCCGGACCCCAAAATGATGAAAAAAATCATCCGGGTCCATTTTCCGAACATCGACTCCGACCTGGAGGAAAACGCCATCTCCACCTTTTACCGCCTCAGGGAGCTGGACTCCATTGAGAAACGCCCGGCCACCCGGGAGCTGATCAACTGGATCCGGGCGCTGGCCATGGACACGGATTTCAAACCCAAAAAACTTTTAAAGGGAGAGACGCCCTTTCTGGGCATCCTGTTCAAAAAAAGCCGGGACTACGCCCTGGCCTCCAAGGCCTCGACCCGGCGGAGACTGTATTAAGCCATGTTTATCCCGTTCTTCTACATCATGAAAAACGCGGGCATCCCGGTGTCGCCCACCTCGTTTCTGACCCTCCAAAGGGCGCTGGCCCGGGGGCTCATCCGGTCCCTGGACAGCTTTTACACGGCCTCCCGGGCCATTCTGGTCAAAAGCGAGCGCTATTTCGACATGTTCGACCAGATATTCGCCCATTATTTCCACGACGCCGACCTGCCGGATTTTGAAGACCTCAACCTGGACCAGATGGCCCGGTCCATGCTGGAAGAGTGGCTCAAAGACCCCCAGACCATCGCCGAGGCCCTGGGCATGGACCCGGAGGAGGCCGCCAAAATGACGCCTGAAGAACTCATCGAGTACTTCAAAAAGCGTCTCAAAGACCAGGACGGGCGCCACGACGGGGGGAGCAAGTGGATCGGAACCGGCGGGACCTCGCCTGTGGGCCATTCAGGGAATCACCCCGGGGGCATGCGGGTGGGGGGCATGTCCCGGAACAAATCGGCGGTGAAGGTGGCCATGGACCGGCGCTACAAAGACTACTCCCATTCCGGCCCCCTGACCCAGGCCATGATGGGCGAGGCCTTAAAACGCCTGCGGAACATGATTCCCCACGGCCCCCGGGACATGGTGAACATCGACGAGACCATCTACAAAACCATGAAAAACGCCGGGGAAATCGAAATCGTCTTTGACAGAAGTTTAAAAGACCTTCTGAAAATCGTCATCGCCATCGACAACGGCGGATGGTCCATGGACCCCTACATCGCCATGGTGCAGACCCTTTTCGATTATTCCCGGGCCCAGTTCAAGGAGCTGAAAACCTTTTTTTTCCACAACACCATCTACGACACCCTGTGGGAGGACCCGGCCCGGTACAAAAAACCCAAATCCGTGAACGAATTCGCCCGGTTTGATCCCGAAACCCGGCTCATCCTGGTGGGCGACGCCAGCATGGCGCCCTACGAGCTGATGGCCACGGACGGCTCCATCCATCTGGAGGAAAGAAGCGGCAAACCCAGTATTGAGCGCCTGAGGTTTATGGCCGAGACCTTTCCCCACTGCGCCTGGCTCAACCCCGTCCCGGAAAGGATGTGGGGCTACACCCGGACCATCGGCGAGATCGGAAGCATTTTCCCCATGTTCGAGCTGTCCCTGGACGGCCTGGAAGGGGCGGTGGAAAGCCTCATGGCCAAATAAAGCCGCCCGGACATCCGCGGCGCCCCCTAATTTATTTTGATGAGTGGATCACACACATGAAAAACCAACTGTCTGAAAAAATCGAAACAGCCGTCAAAGACGCCATGGAAAGGGGAGAACTCGCCCGGGCCGATATCCCTGAAATCGAGCTGGAGACCCCCAAATTTGAAAAACAGGGGGATTTCTCCACCAATATCGCCATGAAGCTGGCCTCACTGTGCAAACGCCCCCCCCGGGACATCGCTCAGCGCATCCAGAAAGGCATGGACGCCCCGGGCGGAATCATTGAAAAAATCGAGATCGCCGGGCCCGGCTTCATCAATTTCTTCATGTCCCCGGAGGCCTGGCATGGGGTTTTGCGTGACATCCACGAAAAGGACGCCGCCCACGGGGCCTGTGACATGGGCCGGGGCGAAAAAGTTCAGGTGGAGTTCGTCAGCGCGAACCCCACGGGCCCTCTCCATGTGGGGCACGGCCGGGGCGCCGCTTTGGGCGACACGTTGGCCCGCATTCTTTCCTTTTGCGGGTACGAGGTTCAGCGGGAGTACTACATCAACGACTCGGGACGCCAGATAAGGACCCTGGGCCAATCCGTTTTCCTCCGCTACCGCGAGCTTTTCGGCCAAACGGCGGACTTTCCCGAAGACTGCTACCAGGGCGCCTATGTGCGGGATCTGGCGCTTCAGGTCAAAGACATCCACCAGGACAAACTTTTGGAGCTTGACGAAAAGGAGTCCATCGGCATCTGCGCCTCCTTTTCCGCCGACGCCATCCTGGAGGGAATCCGAAACGACCTGGAGCGCTTCGGCGTGACCTTTGACCGCTGGTTCAGCGAAAAAAGTCTGTTTGACTCAGAGCGGGTCTTTTCCCTTTTGAATGATCTCAAAAAAACCGGCGCCGTTTATGAAAAGGACGGGGCGCTGTGGTTCAAGACATCGGATTACGGCGACGAAAAAGACCGGGTGGTGATCAAAAAAGACGGTCTGACCACCTATTTCGCCTCGGACATCGCCTACCACCACGACAAGTTTTCCCGGGGGTTTCACCGGGTCATCGATGTGTGGGGCGCCGACCACCACGGCTACATTCCCCGGATGAAGGCGGCGACGGAGGCGGTGGACAAAGCCGGGGAGCGCTTTGACGTGGTCCTGGTTCGCCTGGTCAATCTTTTGCGAAACCAAAAACCTGTGGCCATGTCCACCCGGGCCGGGGAATTCGTCACCCTCAAGGACGTGGTGGACGAGGTGGGCGCCGACGCGGCCCGGTTTATCTTTCTGACCCGGCGCCATGAAAGCCCCCTGGATTTCGACATTGATCTGGCCAAAAAAAAGACCAACGAAAACCCGGTGCACTATGTTCAGTACGTCCACGCCCGCATATCCAGCGTGGCTGAAAAGGCCCGAAATATCGGCCTTTCCGGCGGCGCGCCGGACCCCGGGGCGCTGGCGGCCTTAAACGCGCCCGAGGACCTGGCCCTGATCAAGGCCATGTCCCGGTATCCGGAGACCGTCCGGGAAAGCGCGGCTTTGATGGAGCCCCACCGGATCGCCTTTTTTTTAACGGACCTGGCCGGGCTGTTTCATTCCTATTACAACCGCCGGCGTATATTGACCGACGACCCCGGCCCGTCCTCGGCCCGCCTTTACATGGCCCTGGCGCTGAAAAAAGTGATCCGAAACGGCCTTGGGCTCCTGGGGGTCTCGGCGCCTGAAAAAATGTGAGGAACCCGGCGTGGCCATTTTGAAAAAAAAGAAACAGACAACCGGCGGCGCCGGAAAAAAAACAGGAAAAAAGCCCCCGGCAAAACCCCGGGCGAAACCCCGGCACACAAAACCCTGGGCCAAACCCCGGAACACAAAGGCCCTGGCCGCTTATTTCCGGGCGTTTATGGCCCGGTGGCTCTTTGTCATCCTGGCCTCATTCTGGATGTTTGCCTTAGGCGTCTTCGTGGGCCGGGGAACGGCCCCGTTCACGGACCCCGCCCCGGACATCGGGCGGGAAGTGGCCCGGGCCCAAAAAGAGGCCCGGGAAAAGGAATACAAAGCGCTCAATATCCACCGGGGGGGATCGGC
The DNA here is from genome assembly GCA_900659855.1 of Candidatus Desulfarcum epimagneticum. Taxonomy (NCBI): domain Bacteria; kingdom Pseudomonadati; phylum Thermodesulfobacteriota; class Desulfobacteria; order Desulfobacterales; family Desulfobacteraceae; genus Candidatus Desulfarcum; species Candidatus Desulfarcum epimagneticum. The sequence continues at coordinate 39,388 of CAACVI010000050.1, read as the reverse complement.
CAAAAAAACCGATCTGACTTTTTACGAGGATCTGAAAAAATCGCAAAAAAACGTCGGGAAGCCTCTTCGGCCCGCCGTTCGGAGAAAGAAAGCCCCGTCGGTTTCCTCAAAACCCCCGCCCAAACCCCGGAAACGCTTCACCGTCCAGGTGGCATCCATGAAAAATCCCGAGGCCGCCGAAAAAATCGCGGCGGATTTGAAACGCCGGGGGTATTCGGCGTACCGGACCCCCGGCGTTGTTCCCGGGAAAGGCCGGTATCACCGGGTGCGGGTCGGGAATTTCGCCACCCGGAAAAAAGCCGGGGCCGCCGCGAAAGCGCTGTCCCGAAAAGGATTTTCGGCCATTGTGCTGATGGAGAAGAGAGATTGAAATCAGGCGTTTGTAAAACGAGAGAAAATCATCATCTCTGAGAAATCCATAAAAAATGAAAATAGAGGAAAAATGAAAATAACCGAAAAAGAGATCGTCCATGTGGCGGAGTTGGCCCGGCTTGATCTTTCCGGGGAGTCCATGGCCGATTTCGCCCGCCAGATCGGGGAAATCCTGGAATACGTGGACACCCTGGCCAAAGCCGACACCGAAGGAGTGGCCCCGACCTTCCACGCCGTTTCTTTGACCAACGCTTTGCGGGACGACGAAAAAAAAGCGCCCGCGGACCGGGACGCGCTTCTGGCCAACGCGCCGGAAGAGGATGAGGGGCTTTTTGTGGCGCCGAAAATCATCGAGTGACGGCATCGTAAAAAAACCGCCGCGCCTTGTATATCACGCGACGCCGTCTGATCTGTTTTTTAATCGTTTATCAACCACTGAATTTTAAAAAGGACTTTTGAAGAAAAAATGAACCTGTGGGAGCTTGGCATTGCGGAGGCCTTAAGGCTTTTGAAAAAAAAAGAGATATCCGCCCGGGAGCTGACATCGTCGGTCCTTGGGCGGATCGAGGAAGTGGAGGACCGGGTCGGGGCCTATATCACGGTGGCCGGGGACATGGCCCTTGAGCAGGCCGAAAAAGCCGACGGGGACATTCAAAACGGCCGGATGAAACCCCTTTCCGGCATTCCTTTGGCCCTCAAAGACCTGATCTGCGTCAAAAACTTAAGGACCACCTGCGCCTCGAAAATACTCAGCGACTTTGTCCCACCCTACGACGCCCATGTCGCCCAAAGGCTCAAAGACGCAGGCGCCGTGATCGTGGGAAAAACCAACATGGACGAATTCGCCATGGGTTCGTCCACCGAAAACTCAGGCATTAAAATCACCCGAAACCCCTGGGACCTGTCCCGGATTCCCGGGGGATCAAGCGGGGGATCGGCCGCGGCCGCGGCCGCCGGCATGTGTCTGGGCGCCCTGGGATCAGACACCGGGGGCTCCATCCGACAACCCGCCTCTCACTGCGGTGTGGTGGGCGTAAAGCCTACTTATGGCCGGGTCTCCCGGTTCGGCCTGGTGGCCTTCGCCTCCTCCCTGGACCAGATCGGCCCCATGGGCCGAAACGTGTCGGACTGCGCGCTGATCCTGAACGCCATCGCGGGCCATGACCCCAAAGACTCCACCTCGGCGCCCCATGACGCGCCGGACCACACCTCTTTTTTCACAAAGGGACTCAAAGGAACCGTCATCGGAATCTCAAAAGAATACAAAGACCCAGAGGGTCTGGACCCCGAAGTGGCGGCGGCGGTCAACCAGGCCGTCCAGCTTCTGGAGAGCCTGGGGGCCAAATGCGTGGAGGTCTCCCTTCCCCACACCCGACACGCGGTGGCGGCCTACTACGTCATCGCGCCGTCTGAGGCCAGCTCCAACCTGGCCCGCTACGACGGGATCAAATATGGCTTTCGGGACAAAGACCAGACCGCCCTCATGGACATGTACCGAAACACGCGCTCCAGGGGATTCGGCCGGGAGGTGAAGCGCCGAATCATCATAGGGACCTACTGTCTGTCGGCCGGGTACTATGACGCCTATTACAAAAAGGCGTCCCAGGCCAGGACCCTGATCAAGGCCGACTACGAAAAAGCCTTTGAGACATGCGATGTCATCGCCTCGCCCACCGCCCCCACCCCGGCGCTTGAGATCGGGGAAATCGTCGACGATCCCCTGGCCATGTATCTCTCGGACGTTTTCACCCTTTCGGCCAACCTGGCGGGCGTTCCGGGAATATCGGTCCCCTGCGGTTTTTCATCCAATGGGCTTCCCATCGGTCTTCAGATGACCGCCCGACATTTCAACGAGGGCGCGCTTTTCAAAACAGCCTGGAACCTGGAGCAAAACTCGGATTTTCGCGCCCGAAAACCCCCTTTATAAAGGAGACCGCCATGAGCATACAGCCTGAAGGCGAAGACATTCGAAAAGCCGTCAAGTGGATCTCGGAACAGCGCCTCTCAAACCCCGAAAAAAAACCCGACGCGCTGGTTGGCGAGGCCGGGATGAAATTCGACCTGTCCCCAAAAAATGTGGATTTTCTGGGACGGCTGGCCCGGGGGGAAGAGACGGAAGGGGGCCTTTGACCCATGGCCGGGATCAGGGTCCTTCCGGAGATTCTTTCCAACAAAATCGCCGCCGGCGAGGTGGTGGAGCGGCCCGCCTCCGTGGTGAAGGAGCTGGTTGAAAACGCCCTGGACGCCCGAAGCTCGCGCGTGGACATCGCTGTGGAAAACGGGGGAAAATCGCTCATCCAAGTGTCGGACAACGGCGAGGGCATGGGCCGCGACGACGCCATGCTGTCCATTGAGCGCTACGCCACGGGAAAAATTTTCACCGACGACGACCTGTTCTCCATCCAAACCCTGGGATTTCGGGGAGAGGCGCTGCCCAGCATCGCCTCGGTGTCCCGTTTCAGGCTGGAGACCCGGGATGAGGCCTCAGAGACCGGAACCGTCCTTTTCATGGAGGGCGGCCGGCTGAAAAAAGTCTCCGAGGCGGGCCTTCCCAAAGGAACCCGGGTTTCAGTGAGAAACCTTTTTTACAACACCCCGGCCCGAAAAAAATTTTTAAAAACCCCCCAAACGGAGATGGGCCGCGTCGCCGACACGGTGGCGGTCATTTCCATGGCGCGGCCCCAGGTCCGCCTCACCCTTTCCCATAACGGAAGGGCCGTCAAAAACTGGCCCCCGGTCCGGGACCCGGCCGACCGGATCATCGATGTCCTGGGCGCCGATCTGTCCGGCCGCCTGATCCGGGCGGAGTCCGAAACCCCCGGGGACATGTCCGTGTCCGGCTGGATATCGACCCCCGATAGCGCCCGAAGCGCCGGGACCCGGATATTCATGTATATCAACGGCCGCCCGGCCCGGGACCCGGTGATGCGAAAGGCGCTTTTAAAGGGATATGAAGGCCGTCTGATGAAAGGCCGTTTTCCGGTCTCGGTTCTTTTTTTGACCCTGCCCTTTGATCAGGTGGATGTGAATGTGCACCCGGCCAAGCAGGAAGTCAAATTCGCGGATCCCCGGGCCGTTTACGAAACCGTGGCCGGGGCCGTTTCCCTCGCCTTGAAAGGGCTGGACGCCCCTTTTGCCCGGCGGCGTCCCCCGCTCCCCCCTTTGCCGAAACCCCTTCGCGGGGGCGCGCCTTCGCCCGCCGGGGTCTTTGAGACATTGAGCGACTATGCCGGGCGGACCCCATCCGTCTCCCCCGGCCGCCCTTCCCCGGCCCGCCGCCCCTCTTCCCCTGAAAGCCGCGCCGCCCCCCGTCCGCAAGCGGAAATAAAATTCCGTGAAAAACCCGTGACAACCCCGGAAGAGACAAAGAGGGAAAAACCGGAAAGCCGCCCCCCCAAAAAAGAGGAGCAGGCCCCCCTGTGGGAAAAAAAGCGCTTTTCAGACATGCGGATCATCGGCCGCCTCAAGAACGCCTACATCCTTTGCGAATCACCGGAAGGGCTGGCCATCATCGACCCGCACGCGGCCCACGAGCGCGTCATTTTTGAAAAGCTTAAAAAAAGCATGGCTGAAAACCGCCCGGACGTCCAGAATCTGCTGATTCCCGAAACCATTGAGACCGGCTACCGGGAGGCCGGACTCCTGAAAGAAATGATCCCGGATCTCGCCGCCATGGGTTTTGAGGTGGAGCCCTTCGGGGGAAACACCTTCGCGGTGAAATCCGTCCCGGCCATGGCCGTCAACCGGGACATCAAACGCCTCATCGCGGACATGATCGAAAAAATGGCCGAAATCGGCTTCGCGCCGGGCGTGGAAAAAGCCCTGGACGAATGCATGGCGGTGATCGCCTGCCACAGCGCCGTCCGATCCGGCCGGCGGCTGCCCATGGAAGAGATGAAAAATCTCTTAAAGGAAATGGACGAATGCGACCATCCCTCCCACTGCCCCCACGGCCGCCCCTCCTGGATTCAATGGCCGGTGAAAACCATCGAAAAATCATTCAAACGGATTTTGTGAAAAAAATCCGAAAAGAATGAAAATCCGGCGGGCCGGCGCGACTTGGGCTTGATTATTCAACCTCGTTTTGGTATTCTTATCCCTTCAAAAAATAAAAATGCTTTGGAGGAAGACGTCACGGTCATAATTCCACACTCGTTTGATTTCGTAACAGGAAAAAGAGGACGCTTCACAGATAACACGTCCTGCGAAAAGAAGAGAAAACATGAAAAACCGCCTGAAAAAAGAGGATATCCTGAATTTGCTGAAAACGTATAAAGATGAAAATTATGAAAGATACAAAATCTTGAAAATGGGCGTTTTCGGCTCCCTGGCAAGAGAAGAAAAAAAACCCGACGATGTGGACATTGTGCTGCATCTCCAGGAACAGGATTTATTTCTGATGATCGGAATCAAACAGGATCTGGAAGACATTTTGCTCATGCCGGTGGATATCGTCAGCTACCGGGACCAAATGAATGGATTTTTAAAAAAAAGAATCGACGCCGAGGCGGTTTATGTATGACAAAGAGCTTGCCCTTGAGATTCTGAAACAGATCAAAGGGGCCATTGAAAAAATCCAAAAACGTTTCAAACCTCTCAAATCACATGAAGAGTTCACCCATTCGGACTACGGGATGGAAAAACTTGACGCGATCTGCATGCAATTGATCGCGATTGGGGAAAGTCTCAAAAATATTGACAAGATCACAAATAATGCGCTTTTGGCCCGATATGACCAAGTGGAATGGAAGAAGGTCAAGGGTTTGAGGGATGTCATCAGCCATCATTATTTTGACGTGAACGCCGAGGCGATATTTAAAATATGCGACAAACAACTGGCTCCTCTTCTCAACGCGATAGACCAAATAATCGAAGACATTGCCTGACCCAAAGTTGATGGCGTCGTAAAAAATCCGATCTACGGCGTTGCAGCGCTTATTTTTAATTGAGGCATACTACATGTATTGCCTCAATTAAAAATAACCACCACGCCTTGTATATCGAATTTTTAACTTAGCCATCCCAAGCTTTTTTACGAGTTTATCAAAGTTGATCGTTTCAATGCATTAATAGACAAATCGCCGAGCAGCGACTGCGAGAATTTAAAAAATGACCCAAATCATCGAAGCGAACACGCCTGAGCGCGTCGCTAAAGTGAAAGCCCTTTTTCAGGAATACGCCGAATCCTTAGGGTTCAGCCTGTGTTTCCAAAATTTCGACCAGGAACTCGCCGATTTATCCGACCACTATTCCCCGCCCACAGGCGCCCTGTTTCTGGCGCGCTTTGAAAACCGTTTCATCGGCTGCGTGGGGGTTCGGCCTCTTGAGGATGGAATATGCGAGATGAAGCGGCTCTATGTCCGGCCCGGCCACAGGGGAAAACAGGCCGGGCGGAAACTGTCCGAGGCGGCGGTCATGGCCGGCAGGGCCATGGGATACGCGCGCATGCGTCTGGACACCCTCAAGTCCATGAAAAGCGCCCATCAGCTGTATGCCTCCATGGGATTCAAACCCATCGCGCCCTACCGGCTCAATCCCCTTGAAGGGCCTGTTTATATGGAGCTGGACTTAAAAAAATTCGAGCCCGACCCAAAAAAAACCGCCAAAGGCCCGATTTTGGAAAGGGAAAGCGCATGACCCTGGAACTTTGGATTCCCTTTGCCCTGGCGGCGGCCCTGGTTCTGATCATACCGGGCCCCACCGTCATCCTGGTGGTCAGCCAGGCCCTGTCCCACGGGCGCCGGTCCGTGGCCCCGCTCGCGGCGGGCGTGGTTCTCGGGGACTTCACCGCCATGACCCTTTCTCTTTTGGGTCTTGGGGCGCTGCTGTCCGCCTCGGCGGCCCTTTTCACCTTGTTCAAGTGGGCGGGGGCCCTTTTCCTGATTTTCTTAGGCATCCGGATGATCGTCTCCTCTCCCCGGCAGAACCCGGCGCCGGGAAAGGCGACACGCGCCTCCGGCCGGTCCCTTTTTAAAAGCTCCTTTGTCACAACGGCCTTAAACCCCAAAAGCATCGCCTTTTTTGTGGCGTTTCTTCCGCAATTCATGGACCCCCTGAAACCGGCCCTGGCCCAGATGACGACCCTTGGCGCGACCTTTCTGTTCCTGGCCGGGGTCAACGCGGCCCTGTTCGCCTTTTTCGCCGGACGGCTCGGCGAGCAGATGAGAAAAAAAAGCGTCCGCAAGTGGCTCAACCGCCTGGGCGGGAGCGCCCTGATCGGCGCCGGCATTTTGACCGCCGGAATGCGCCGCGCCCCTTAGAAGGTTTTGGGATGGACGGCTTTTTCAAAAAAAAACGGCTGTTTAAAAAAACGAAATCGGAGGAAATCATTTGGCGGAAAAAAACATGAAAATCTTGGCCATCGCGATGAGCGAAAAAAAGAAAACCCGAAAGGTTTGTGTCAAAGAGGCGACGCTGGTGGAAAACCACGGCATCGAAGGCGACGCCCACGCGGGAAACTGGCACAGGCAAATCAGCTTCCTGGCCTCCGAGCGCATTGAGGATTTTCGAAAAAAAGGGGGAAAGGCGGACTTTGGGGATTTTGCCGAAAACATCGCCACAACGGGCGTGGACTGGAAGACCCTTCCGGTGGGAACCCGGGTCCGGCTTGGGGAATCCGCGCTGGCGGAAATCACCCAGATCGGCAAAAAATGCCACCAGAAATGCGAGATCTACCACCAGACCGGCGACTGCATCATGCCCCGGGAGGGGGTGTTCGCCAAGGTCCTGAAAGGTGGAAAAATCAGGCCCGGGGACACTCTGGAAATCAAATTTTCTTAACGATTCCGGCGGCCCGCTCGAATTTTTCGCTGATGCGCCCGGTCATTTCGGCGGCCTCCTCAAGCAGCGCCTTTGCTTCGGGGATATGGTTTTCGCCGGCTTTTCCGGCCCAGTCCCGGTAGGACGCCGCGTGGTCTTCGTTGTGGGCGATCCAATGCTCAAGAAGCCGGGCCATCTTTTCCGGAAAAGACATGGCGCCGGGCTCGTCGTGGGAATGCCCGGCTCCGCTGTGGGAATGGCTGTGGGGGGTGTGGCTGTGGGACACGTTCGCTCCTTTTTTTATCAATATTAAGAGTAAATGACGTTCATGGGAACAGGCGGCATCTTAACCGCGTCCGGCTTCGGCAAAAGGCGCTGGCTTTCCACCGTGATCCATGACAGATCCGGCTTCATCTCCCTTAGTTTGCCGTCCGCAGGCTCGCAGGCGTGCTCGGTGTTGGAATATTTCGCCCGGAAGATAAAAACCCCGCCCTTTTTCCCTTTCCGGGCCACCATATAATGTTTGGAAAAGGCCTCCGGCGAAAAACCGTTGGACGCGGCGATCTCCTCGATCTCCGGATCGGACAGATACATCAGCGCGGCCTTTGACACGCCGCATTCCGAAATTTTGATCAGGGCCCTGGATTCGCTGCTTCCCACGTACACGGTGGAGATGAAGGGAATTCGTTTGAAATACTGGGCCGCCACAATGGCCGCCGTGCGACGGCCGCCGCACATGGCCGGAAGCCCGTAAAATTCAAAAAACTTTTTCTGGATGTCCTCGGCCTGCTTTTCCCCCTTCTCATACAGCTCCTTGGAAATATAGCGCAGGGATTTGGCCATGTCCTCGGCCGCGTCGGCGATGGGCCAGTCGATTCGCACATGAAAATGGGACAGGGCGTATCGGTTGGCGGCCCGGGCCGAGGGATCGGACTGGATCAAAAGCGCGTAGTCCACCGGGAGAACGGCCTTGACGAAATCAAAAAAAGGCTCCGAGTCAAAGTGCTTGTGGTACCGGTCGTAGTTTTCCGGAAGCGGAAGGGTTTTGGAGCGAAGCAGATTTTTTTTGGTGGTCTTGTTGTCGTCGAAAAAACGGATGTATTTCTTGTCCGACGGAGACAGCTGATCCTCCAAAAAAATCACGAGGAAGGCGTTTTGAGACTCATACTCCACGTCGGGGATCCGGGCGCGGGGCTTCAACTCCCTTTTTTCCACAAAAGGATAGCGTTTTTTCCGGGAAACAAAATTCTGGTAGGAATCCATCAGGGCGTGCTCCAGCAGAAAGGAGTCCAGCTCATCCCGGAAAAGTTCATAATACGACCGTCTCAAACGGTCCACACGGCTCAGATCATCTCTCGCCCGCCAGTAAGTCAATGTTTGCGCTCCCCTGTTTTTTCAAACTTTTACAATAGCGCTGTTTCGACCCAAAGTCAACTTTGACAGCATCGTAAAAAATCCGATCTACTGTGTTGCAGCGCTTATTTTTAATTGAGGCATACTACATGTATTGCCTCAATTAAAAATAACCACTACGCCTTGTATATCGAATTTTTTACGACGCTGTCCCGTGATTTTTTACGAGTTTATCAACTTTGATGGCGTCGTAAAAAAATACATATGCTAAAAATAAGCGCCGCGACGCATTTTTTTTACGACGCCATCAACCTTCATTTTCCATTCAGCCTTTCAACCCACTCATACAGCCGCTCCCGGTTGAGGTAGGCCACCAGCGCCGCCGCAAGGCAGACGGCCAAAAGAAAAAAGAACGGCCCGTACATTTGTTTATGAAAAAACTCCCCCTGGAGACTTAAGGCCAATGTGCCGGGCATGCGGCCCAGGGAGGCGATAATCAGAAACGCCTTGACGGGAATGGAGGTCAGTCCCAGGGCCAGGCACAGGTAGTCCTTGGGAAAACCGGGAAAAACGAACAGGATAAACAGCGCGATGATGCCCTGGCGCCTCACCGCCCGGTCCGCCTTTTCCATGAGCGCCGGCTTGATCAGCCGCGTCACATAGGGCCGCCCCAGGCGGCGGGCGATGAAAAAATTGCACGCCGATCCGACGGCCAGGCCCAGGCTGGAATACCAGAATCCCTCAAAGGCGCCGAACAAAAGCCCACCGATGAATCCGCTGGCCTCCCCGGGAATGGGGGCGAAGATCACCTGCAAAATCTGGAGCGCCACAAAAACGGCCGGGGCCCAGGGGCCCATGGATCGGATGAATTCCGCGGTCTTGTCCCGGTCGGAAAAAACATCCCAGGCCCCGGCCGCCGCCTCCCACAGGGAGGCGCGGAAAAAAAAAGCGACGGCCGAAAGGGCCGCCAGAAAAAACAGGGCCGCGAGAATTTTTTTGCTGGAAAAAAAAGATTTAAACGTCATGATGCCGGCCGGTTCTCCCCCGGGGTTTTTTTAAAAGCGTCCGTCAGTGAAGCGCGGCGACCCCAGGAAGGGTCTTTCCCTCCAAAAGGGCCAGAAAGGCCCCGCCCCCTGTGGAGATATGCGATATTTTATCAGCCGCGCCGGCCCGGTTCACGGCCGCCACGGTGTCCCCGCCGCCCGCCGCCGAAAAGGCGCCCGATTCGGCCACGCTTCGCGCCATGTCCATGGTCCCCCGGTCAAAGGGGGGGTATTCAAAGGCGCCCATGGGGCCGTTCCAGACAATGGTCCGGGCCCGGCCCAGGGCCTTTGCGAAAATCGCGGAGGTCTCAGGGCCGATATCCAGGGCCATTTGGTCTTCCGGGATTTCCCCGGCCGCAAAAACCTCCCGCTCCGCGCCCGCCTCCAGGGTTCCGGACGCGGCCACATCCACGGGAATCAAAAGCTCCGGCCCCCTTTCCCGGGCGCTTTCCATGACGGCGCGGGCCATGTCCAGGCGTTTTTCCTCAAACAGGGACTTTCCGACCCCGATCCCGGCGCTTTTCAAAAAGGTGTTGGCCATGGCGCCGCCGATGATCAGAATATCCACGATGTCCGCCAGGTTCTTGAGCGCCTCGATCTTACCCGATATTTTGGCCCCCCCGATGACCGCCGCCAGGGGACGGGCCGGGGACTGAAAGGCCCTTTCATGCCACAACAGCTCGCTTTCAAGCAGAAAACCGGCGCCGGTCTCAGGCGCGTGGCGGGCGACGGCGCACACCGAGGCGTTTTGACGGTGGGAGACCGAAAACGCCTCGTTGATGTACACATCGCAGAGCCCGGCCAGACTCCGGCCGAAGTCGTCGCTGTTTTCCTCCTCCCCGGGGTGAAACCGCAGGTTCTCCAGCAAAACGATCTCGCCCTCCCCCACGCCCGCCGCCATGTCCTGAAGGGGCGCGAGACGAACCGTCTCTCCCAAAAGCTCCCCCAGCCGCGCCGCCGCCGGGGACAGGGACAGGGCCGGGTCGGGTTTGCCGCCGGGGCGGCCCATGTGCGAGGCCAGGATGATTTTGGCCTTTTTCTCAAGCGCGCGCTCAATGGTCTTAAGGGAGCGCCGGATTCGGGTGTCGTCCGTGATATGGCCGTTTTCGTCCAGGGGCACATTGAAATCCACCCGAATAAGGGTCCGTTTTTCCTCTATGTCCAGGTCTCTTATGGTTTTCATGTGGTTTTCGTCGCCCGTTTCCCCTTCATTTTGTTGTGAAGGGACTTTTTCTGGGACCATCTTTCAAAAAACCCCATCATGCCCGATTCCTGGGCCCGGCCCAGGCGCTCCTCCCGGAACCGGAGGCCCTTTTGGGTCTCCATGGCCTCTTTCAGGCATTCGGTTTTAAACACGCACCCCATGCATGCCATCGGGGAGCTTCGGTCCCCGTCTTTTTCCCTGGGAAACACCCGGCTCAAATCGCCGAAACACTCGGGCTGTCTGCTGGTTTTTTGATTCATGGCGCCGCTTTCGGAAACTCCTTTCTCAGCTCTTTAAATGCGCTGATAATCCCGTAAAAAATCACGGAACAGCGTCGTAAAAAATCCGATATACAAGGCGCCGCGCCTTGTATATCGGATTTTTTACGGCGCTGTGAAATGCTGATCATACTCATCATTCATCCGCCCAATAAACCCCTCGTCGGCAAAGCTGAAATACCGGTCGTCTCCCACGATGATGTGCTCGTGGACCCGAATCCCCATGGCCCGGCACGCGAAAAGAAGGCGCCGGGTGATGGCGATGTCCTCCCGCGAGGGCTGGGGGTCCCCGGACGGATGGTTGTGGGCGAATATCAGGGCCGCAGAGCCCCGCTCAATGGCCGCTGAAATCACCTCCCGGGGATAGACCGAGCTGGAGGTCAAGGTCCCGGTGAACAGGGTCTCGGAGGCGATGACCCGGTTTTTGGCGTCCAGGAAAACGGCGGTGAAGGACTCCCGCCGGGGATTTTGCTTGTTGTGATACAAAAAATCAAACAGCTCCCGGGAATTTCTCACCAGGGCCTTTTCGCGAAGCCTTTCTTCCAGGTAGCGGTCCGAAACCGCCTTGATGAGCTTGATTCCGAACACATTGACCGGGCCGATCCCTTTGATTTCGCGCAGGCTGTCCGCCGGGGCCTCGACGACTCCTCTCAGGCTCCCGAATTTTTTCAGCGCCGCCTTGGCCGGGTCTTTGCAGTCCCTCACCGGGGTGGCCAGGGTCAAGAGCAGCTCAATGACCTCGTAATCATGAAACCCCGAAAGGCCCGCGTTCAAAAACCGCTCCCGAAGTCTTTTCCGGTGCCCCGCCCCCTTGTGCGGCTCCCGGCGCGTCGTCTCTTCCCCGCCCATCTCCGATTCCCCCGGCCCGTTTTGCCGAATCGCCGTCATAATCCTGTCACTATACCCATTTGGGCCGAAATGATCCAGCGCTTTTTTAAAAAAAAACGAACGGTTTTTTACCGCCCCCCCTCACGGGGTCTTTTTTCCCGCCGCCGCCCTTAAGCTTCTCCATTTCCGGAGCCTTTCTTTCACGATTTTCTCACCCCCCCGTTCCGTGGGGCGGTAAAAAACCGTTCCCGCCAGCCGGTCGGGCAGATGCTCCTGGGGCGCGAAAGCCCCTTTTCGGTCATGGTCGTACTGGTAGCCCTTTCCGTATCCCAGGCGTTTCATGAGCTTTGTGGGGGCGTTTCGAATATGGAGGGGAACCGGCAGGGAGCCGAATTTTTTCGCGGCGGCCGCAGCCCGCTTTTCGGCCATATAAACGGCATTGCTCTTGGGCGCCGTGGCCAGGTAAACGGCGCTTTGGGACAACGCCAGCTCCCCCTCCGGGGAGCCTAAGAAACGAAAGGCGCTCATGGCGTCCAGGGCGATCCTCAAGGCGTCCGGGTCGGCGTTTCCGATGTCCTCCGAGGCGAAACGAACCATTCTGCGGGCGATGTAAAAGGGGTCCTCGCCCCCCTGGAGCATGCGCTTAAGCCAGTAAAGCGCGGCGTCCGGGTCGCTTCCCCGAAGGCTTTTATGAAACGCCGATATGAGGTTGTAATGCGCCTCCCCGTTTTTGTCGTACAGCGGCGCCTTTTGATCCAGGGCCTTTTCCACCTCATCCCGGGAAAGCGGGGTCGGGCCGTCCCCGCCGCCGGCGGACATTTTAAAAAAAACCGCCGCCTCCAGGTTGTTCAAAGCGGCCCGGGCGTCCCCGTCGGCCAGCCGGACCAGATGGTCCCGGGCCCCGGGCTCCAGGAAAACGCCGAAGGCCCCCAGCCCCCTTTCCGGGTCTTTAAGGGCGTTTTCCATGATGGCGTCGATGTCCGGGGGCTCCAGGGGCTTTAAAACCGCCACCCGGCACCTGGACATCAAGGCCGGTATCACCTCAAAGGAGGGATTTTCAGTGGTGGCGCCGATCAGGGTGATCAGGCCGCTTTCCACATGGGGAAGAAAGGCGTCCTGCTGGGATTTGTTGAAACGATGAATCTCATCCACAAAAAGCAGGGTCTTTTCCCCGGATCCCGAACGCCTCTTTTCGGAATCGGCGATGACCGCCCGAATGTCTTTGACACCGGAAAGCACGGCGGAAAAATGAGTAAAATGGGCCCGGGCGACCCGGGCCAGCAGGCCGGCCAGGGTGGTTTTGCCGCATCCCGGCGGCCCCCACAGGATCATGGAAAAAACCCGGTCCTCCTCAAAGGACCGCCGAACCAGGGCGTTTTCCCCCGCGATATGGCCCTGTCCCCTGAACTCATCCAGGGAAACGGGCCGCATTCTCTCGGCAAGGGGCTCCCGGCTCCGGAGGCGCTGAATCAAATCCGCGTCCATGTTTCTTTCCATCCTTTTTTAGGGTTTTGACCGTCGCCCCATCATATAATGGAATCGGCGCCCCGGGCGCAAGGGAAAATACAATTTCCTTGATTTGGGGGGAAAAATCTGTTTTATTTAAACCCATTCAAGACGCGGCTGTTTTAAAAACTCAACGCGCCGCACAACCTCTTTTTCAGGAAAAATCGATCAATGAAACTGGGAATCAACGGCTTTGGAAGAATCGGAAAACTGACGGCATGGCATCACCTGGGCGAAAAATTTTTTGACGGTCTGGTGGTCAACCTGGGGCGCAAAGTGGGAAACTCCATTGAGGACATCGCCCATTACATCGAGCGGGACTCCACCTACGGACTGCTCAGAGGATTTTTAAAGGGATACAGATCCGAAAACGTCATCGCCGACATTGACGAACAAGAGGGGTCCATGCGGGTGGACGGCGTCAAGGTCAAATTTTTAAGAAGCGAGCGCGACCCCGCCCGGATCGGATGGGCGAAGGAAAACGTCCGGCTCGTGGTGGACGCCACCGGGAAATACCTGGACCCGACCCTTTCCCCGGACGCGCCGGGCGGCTCGGTCCGGGGACATCTGGAATCCGGGGCCGAAAAGGTCATCGTGTCCGCGCCTTTCAAGATCAGACAAAAGGGCGCCGGGATGCCCGAAGACGCCGTGACCACGGTGATGGGCGTCAACGAAAACAGCTACGACCCCCGGACCCACCGGATCATCTCCAACGCGTCTTGCACCACCACGTGCCTGGCCCATATGATCAAGCCCCTTTTAAACGCCTTCGGGTACAAGCGGATCCTGTCGGCCTCCATGGCCACGGTTCACGCCGTCACCGGCTCCCAGCAGGCGCTGGACCGGCTTCCCGGGGCCGGAAAAAACGATCTCAGGAAAAACCGGAGCATTTTAAACAACATCATTCTCACCACCACCGGCGCGGCCGACGCCCTGCGCCTGGTGATCCCGGAAATGTCGAGAATCGGCTTCATGGCCGAATCGGTCCGGGTGCCGGTGGCCACAGGCTCTCTCATCATCCTGGTCATCGTGGCCCAGAACGACCCGTCCCGGGAGACCATCACCAAGCATGTCATCAACGACATTTATCGCGAGGCCGCGGCCGGGGACCCGAAGAACTACCTGGATTTCTCCGAAAAACAGAACGTCTCGCGCGACATCACGGGAATCGCCAGGGCCGCCGCCGTCATCGAGGGGCATGAGACCCACACCCGGACCTTTGAGGTGAACATCGACCTGAAACATGTGCCGGGCATGGAAGACGCGAGTCCGGCCGACGACGCCCACGTCCGGGTGCCGGTGACCCAGGCCGTCATCTACGGATGGTACGACAACGAAATGGCGGGATATGTGCACATGCTGGCCGACCGGACCATGTCCATCGCCGGGGACATGACGGACTGACCTCAAAAAAGCTTGCTCTCCCGGCAAAAGAATGGGATAATCAGCCAAAAAGCGTCATCCGAAACAACGACCGTGTTATTTTCAATCGTCTTATTTCCTTTCAAATCCAGGCCCAATCTCCATATCTAAAACGTGTCAAACCCGTTTCCGTAAATTTTTTCGCCACCATCCCCAAAGCAAAAGGAGAAAACACCATGAAAACCAAAACCACCGGACTTTTACTTCTGACCGCCCTTGTCGCGGGAATCTTCGGCTTTTCGGCCTGCGCTTTCGCCACCAGCCATGGGCAGCCGGGCGACGCCATGACCCATGACGACACCATGAAACCCGACGCCATGAAAAAAGACGCCCCCATGAAACACGACGGCATGACCCATCACGGCATGATGATGGGCAAGGGCCGCATGATGGGCGGCGGCATGATGATGGGCGGCATGGCCCATGACGGCCTCACGCCTGAGCAGATTGCCGGTTTGAAGGCGGCGAAAGAAAAATTCCAGATGGAGACCCGGGACCTCAAACACCAGATCAAAGTCAAGGGTCTTGAGCTTCAGGCGGCCCTGGCCAAAACCAGGCCCGATTCCAGGATGGCCCAAAACATCCAGAAAGAGATGTCCGCTTTAAAAGCCATGCTCGACCGGAAACATGTGGAGCACTTCATCAACGACATTAAAAAAATCAACCCCTACGCCATGTTCATGGGCGGCCCCATTGGAAAGAAAAAAGGGATGGGCAAAGGCAAAATGGGGATGGGAATGATGAAAGGCATGGGCATGGGAATGAAAAAAGGCATGGGCAAAAAACCGTGCCCCATGATGGACGGCGGCATGACGAAAAAGAAGTGATGAAGTGAGACGTTTTAAGGCCCCGGGGCAAAGCCGCCTTTCCCCCGGGGCTTTTTTTATCGCGTTTCTCACATAATCTTGCGGATGCCCCTCACCGCCTGATTGATCCGCATCTTGTTTTCAATCAGGGCGAACCGCACGTAATCATCTCCATACTCCCCGAATCCCAGCCCCGGGGCCACGGCCACCCCGGTCTCTTTGATGAGGAATTTGGAGAATTCCACGGATCTCATTTTGGAGAACTTCTCCGGAATCTTTCCCCACACAAACATGGTCCCTTTGGGCGGGGAAATCTCCCACCCCGCCCGCCCGAGCCCGGTGATCAGGGCGTCGCGCCGGTCCCGGTAGGTGTCCCGGATTTCGCCCACGCATTCCTGGGGGCCGTTTAAGGCGATGATGGAGGCGATCTGGATGGGCTGGAAAATGCCGTAGTCCAGGTAGCTTTTGATTCGCTTCAAAGCGAAGATGGTCTCGGGATTTCCCACGCAGAACCCCACCCGCCATCCGGCCATGCTGTAGCTTTTGGACAGGGAGAAAAACTCCACCCCCACGTCTTTGGCGCCTTTGGCCTGGAGAAAACTGGGGGCCTTGTAATCGTCAAAAGTGAGATCGGCGTAGGCGAAGTCATGGATCACCAGGATATTGTTTTCTTTGGCGTAATCCACGATTTTTTCAAAAAACCCCAAATCCACCACCTCTGTGGTGGGATTGTGGGGATAGGACAGGATGAGCACCTTGGGCTTGGGCCAGGTCTGCCGGGTGGCGTCCATGAGATTTTCGAAAAAATCGGATTCCGGCCCCACCGGGATTCCCCGCACATCCCCGCCGGCGATGATGGCCGAGTACGGATGGATGGGATAGGTGGGGCTGGGGGTGAACACCACATCCCCGGGGCGGATGGTCACCAGCACCAGGTGGGACATTCCCTCCTTCACGCCGATGGTGACGATGGCCTCGGAATCGGGGTCGATGTCCACGTCAAAGCGCCGTTTGTACCAGTCGGAGATGGCCATGCGCAGCTTGGTGATCCCCATGGACGCCGAATACCGGTGGTTGTGGGGCTTTTCCGCCGCCTCCTTGAGTTTGTCCACGATATGGCCGGGGGTCCCGATGTCCGGGTTCCCCATTCCCAAATCCACGATATCCTCTCCCGCATGCCTGGCGTCCATTTTGATCTGGTTGACGGTGGCGAACACGTAAGGGGGCAAACGATCCAGCCGGGCGAATTCTCTCATGACAGCGCCTTTCCTTTGGTGAAAAATTTAAAAAAGATAAAAACCGCTTGACTTTATGCCATCATGGCACTTCTTACACCACAACGGCGTCCATGTCAAAAAAAATGGCCAAAAAAATGTTTTGACTTTTGAAAGGCATTCTTCCTATATAAAAAGGTTGGCTTTCAAAAACGATGAACGCTTTAATAAATAAGGACGGCCATGAAAAAACCTCTCACATACGCCGACGCGGGCGTGGACATCGACAAGGCCGACCGCCTGGTGGGCGTGGTCAAAAAAATCGCGGAAAAAACCCATATTCCCGGCGTTCTGGGCGGAATCGGGGGGTTCGGGGGACTCTTCGCCCCGGATCTTTCCGGAATGAAAGAGCCGGTTCTGGTCAGCTCCACGGACGGGGTGGGCACCAAACTCAAAATCGCCTTTATGACCGGGCGCCACGACACGGTGGGAATCGATCTGGTGGCCATGTGCGTCAATGACATCGCGGTCTCAGGCGCCCGGCCCCTTTTTTTCCTGGATTACATCTCCATGGGAAAACTGGAATCCGGCGCGGCCGCCGACATCGTCCGGGGAGTGGCGGCGGGATGCCGCATGGCCGGCTGCGCCCTTCTGGGGGGCGAGACGGCCGAGATGCCCGGCATGTACGCCAAGGGCGAATACGACCTGGCCGGTTTCGCGGTGGGCGTCATCGACCGGGGAAATGTCATCGACGGCTCGGGCGTTGAAAAGGGGGACGCCATCATCGGGGTCGCCTCGTCCGGTCTTCACAGCAACGGCTATTCCCTGGCCCGGAAAATTTGCTTTGAAACCCTCGGGCTCAACATCGACAGCCATGCCCCGGAGCTGGGGACATCCATCGGCGAGGCGCTTTTGACCCCCACCAAAATATACGCCAAAACCATCTCCGCGCTGGTCCGGGACTTCCCGGTCCGGGGAATCGCGCATATCACCGGGGGCGGGATTTCAGACAACATCATCCGCTCGGTCCCGGAGACATTGCGCGTGTCCGTTCGAAGAAAAAGCTGGGACGTTCCCCGAATTTTCTCCTTTTTGAAAGAGGCCGGGAATGTGCCGGAGAAAGAAATGGCCCGGACTTTCAACAACGGCCTGGGCCTGGCCGTCATCGCGCCGGAAAAGGCGGCGGCGGACATCCTGCGACGCCTGGAGGATATGGGCGAAACAGGCTTTGTCATCGGCGAAATCACGGAAAGGACCCCGTCCGGAGACCGGTTTGAATGGACGGATTAAAACGGACAGGAAAGGAAATGAAGGACATGATCATCCTGGGCATTGAGACATCGTGCGACGAAACCGCCGCCGCCCTGGTGTCCGACGGAACGAAAATCCTGTCTTCCACGGTGTTTTCCCAGATCCGGGCCCACCGGCCCTTTGGGGGCGTGGTGCCGGAGATCGCCTCCCGGAAACACATCGAGGCCCTGGTCCCGGCGCTGGACGACGCCTTTGAAAAGGCGGGCCTGGGATTTGACGACATTGACGCCATCGCCGTCACCATGGGGCCGGGGCTCATCGGGTCTCTTCTGGCGGGATTTTCATTCGCCAAGGCGTGCGCCTTTTCCCGGGGCCTTCCGTGGATCGGGGTCAACCACCTGGAGGGCCATGTCAACTCCGTGTTCCTGGAGCCGGCCCCCCCGCCCTTTCCCTTTGTGGCGCTTCTGGCCTCCGGGGGGCACACCACCCTGTATCACGCCACCTCCCACACCCGAATGGAAATCATGGGCCAGACCCGGGACGACGCCGCCGGGGAGGCCTATGACAAGGTGTCGGGCATGCTGGGCCTGGGATACCCCGGGGGAAAAGTCATCGACGATCTCGCGGCCGCCGGGGAGCCGGGAAACCTCTCCTTTCCCCGGGCCTGGCTGGACAAAAACGCCTTTGATTTCAGCTTCAGCGGACTGAAAACCGCGGTCAAACGCCACATCGAAGCCGCCGGCGCCCTTTCCGAAAAAGAAATCCGGGACATCGCGGCGGAGTTCCAGGCGGCGGCGGTGGATGTCCTGGCCTGCAAGCTCATCCGGGCGGCTGAAAAAAAAGACTGCCGGCATATCGCGGTCGTGGGAGGCGTGGCCGCCAACCAGGGGCTTGGGGCGCGGGTCCGGAAAGACGCGGACGCGGCCGGGATGACGGTCCATATTCCCTCCCCGGGTCTTTGCGGGGACAACGCCGCCATGATCGCCTCGGCGGGCCACTGGCGTCTGATGGAAAAAGGCCCTGAAAATATCTCGCCCGGTCTGGGGGCGGATGTGTTTTCAAAAATCCCCCCCCTTCTTTAAAAACTTCTCTTTAACCGCCAGAATCCTCTCCACCGATTTCACGTGGGCGCCGGGGGGGCGTTTGCGCATTTCATCAAAGGCGGCCTTGATGTCCGGGCCCTTGTGGCAAATGAGCGCGATGTCGATGTCCGCGTCCATGACCCGGGAAACGACGCTTTGAACGCCATATTTTTTTTTGATGGCGCCCATGTCCAGATCATCGGTGACGACCAGGCCGTCGTGGCCCATCTTTTCCCGCAAAAGCCCCCTGACGATGATTTTGGAAAGGCTCGCCGGCCAGACAGGGTCCACGTCCCGGTACAGGATGTGGGAGAGCATCACGCACGGGACCCCCTTTGAAATGGCGGTTTTGAAGGGAATGAGATCAAAGGACTCCAGCTCGTTTTCCCCCCCTTTGAAAACCGGGGCGTCCACATGGGAATCCAGTGTGGTTCGGCCGATGCCGGGAAAATGCTTGGCCGCCGATATAACGCCGTTTCGGGTGAATTCCCTGATGACGGCGGCCCCCAGTTTCGACACCCATTCGGGTTCGGGTCCAAAGGACCTTCCCGCCATGACGCTGTCCATATCCCCCGGGGCGATGTCCAAAACCGGCGCCATGTTCATGTTGATCCCCAGGCTTTTTAAATCCGCGGCCGTGGTTTTCGCGAAATAAACGGCGTCTTTTACGCCCTTCATGGCCGGGTTTCCCGGGAAGCGCTCAAAGGGCTCTTTGAGCCGGGCCACCTGGCCGCCCTCCTGGTCGATGGCGATCAGAAGCGGGGGAAGGCCCCGCGCCGCCGCGTGTTTCTGGGCGTCCCGGCACATTTTCCCGGTTTTTCCGGGCGTGGAGATGTTTCGGGAAAAAAGAATGATCCCGCCGACTTTGATTTCGCCGATGAGCCTTTTTAAGTCGTCGTTGAATTCGGCGCCGTCAAAACCGGCCATGATGCGCTGGCCGGCCATCTGCTCGTGGGACAGGGAAAGGGATGCCATCCAGGAACCTCTAAGCCGGGACCGGGTCCGGGACGTCGGGCTGGACGGGCAGAAGAACCGTGAACGTGGAGCCGCTGGACGGGGCGCTTTCCACCTCGATGATCCCGCCCAGGGAATCCACCAGGCCCTTGACGATGGAAAGGCCCAGGCCGGTTCCGGTGATGTGGCGGGTGTTGTCGTCCTTCACCCGGTAAAATTTATCAAATATCCGGTCCAGATGACGGCCGTCCATGCCGAAGCCGTTGTCCGAAACCCTCACGCGCATGTTGATCCCGGCCATGTCAATGAACACCTCCACGCGGCCCCCTTCCGGGGTGTAGTGGATGGCGTTTGTGATGAGATTTCCGAAGATGCTCTCAAGGCCCATGGGATCGGCGTTGAGAGGGGGAAGGGGCTCGTCGGGAACCGAAAGGGTCAGGGTCTGATCCTTGGCCCGGGACTTGGCCGAGAGAAAATCCACGATGTCGGCCAGAAGTGTGTCCACGGCCACGGTCTGTCGTTCGTGGCAAAGGATCCCGTCCTCGATTCTGGAAATGTCCAGAAGGTCCCCGATCAAAGAGATCAGGCCCTTTGTCTTTTCCCGGGCCCGGGAAAGCAGGTAATGGTCCTGGGCCGAGGGATCGTCCGTCCTTTCCTTTAAAACCGAGACCAGCTGCTCATGGATGGTGGACAATGGGGACCGAAGCTCGTGGGACACCTTTTCAATGAACTCGGTTTTGAGGTTGTCCAGCATCCGGATGGGCGTGATGTCGATGAGGGTGATGACCGCGCCCATGCATTCCCGCTTTTCCCCCAGCACCGGCTTGCCCCGGGCCAGGAGATATTTTTTCTCGGAAATGACGATCTCATAATCCGGGATGTCCTCAAAATCCACGTAGGCCCCCCGGGAAATGTCGGCCACAAGCGCTCCCAGCCCCTCGTCGTCGATATACGCCCCGATCTCTTTGCCGGCGCCCGCCGAAGGGTCCAGCTCCAGATGGCCCCTGGCCGCCGGGTTCATCAAAACCACCCGGCCCCCGGTGTCGGTGACCACCACCCCGTTCGGCAGGGAATTGACAATGGTCAGCATCCGGCTTTTCTCCGCGTCCAGATCCGACAGGGTCCTTTCCTTTTCCCTCTCCAGCTTTCGGGTCTCTTCGGTCAGAAGGATTTTTTCCAGCGCCCGGTTGGCCACGATCCTGAGCTGGTCCGGCTCAAAGGGTTTGGTGATGAAATCGTAGGCGCCTTTTTTCATGGCCTCGATGGCGGTCTCCACCGTGGCGTATCCCGTGATCACGATGACCAGGATCTCGGGCCGCGTGTCTTTGATCCGCTTCAAAACCTCCATGCCGTCCATGCCCGGCATTTTCAGATCCAGAAACACCATGGAGACATCGGTTTCAGGCAGCTTTTTGAGGGCCTCGTCGCCGTTGGGCATGGTGACGACGGCGAACCCCATCCTGGAAAGTATCCGTCCCGAGGCGTCCCGGATGCCCTTTTCGTCGTCCACGATCATGACATCCACGCCCAGGGGTTTTTTATCCGATTTCATTTTCCTTGTCATTTCCTTTCCGCTCCCGAAGAACGGGAAACCGTATGATGAAAGTGGTCCCGCCGGCCCCGCTTTCCGCGGACACCGTCCCGCCGTGTTTTTTGACAATGCCGTACACCAGGCTCAGCCCCAGACCGGTTCCCTTTCCCTCCTCCTTGGTGGTGAAAAACGGATCAAAAATACTGGACACGATGTCATCGGGGATGCCCGGTCCTGAGTCGGATATCCGAATCTCAATGACATCCCGGTCCTGGATGAAATCCGTGCTCAAATCAAGGGAGCCCTTCCCTTCCATGGCCTGGGCCGCGTTTAAAATAATGTTCATGAACACATGGTTGAGCTGCTGCTCGTTGGCCATGATTTTCGGCAGGTCCGGGAAAAATTCTTTCCCGATGGCGATGTTGTGAAAAACGGTCTGATTTTCCAGAAGAAAAAGAGTGCGCGAAAGGGCCTTGTTGACGTCGCACGGCCCCATTTTGTAATTGGTCTGGCGGGCGAACTCCAAAAGCTCCTTGACAATGTTGCGGCACCGCTCCGCGTCCTCCAGTATCCGTTTGAGATCGTCCTGGGCCGACTCCTCCAGCTCGTGCTCCTCCAGGATCAGCCTGGCGAAAAGCATGATGCTGCCCAGGGGATTGTTGAGCTGATGGGCCACCCCGGCCGAAAGTTTGCCCAAAGAGGACATCTTCTCCGCCTGAAGAAGCTGGATGCGGGTTTTCTCCAGCTTGCGCTTGATTTCAAGCTCCTCGCGCCGGTCATGGAAAAAACCGATGGTGGCCGCCTCTTTCCCGTTTTCATACACAATGGAGGCGTTGAGGCTGATGGGGGCGATGACGCCGTTTTTCCCGATGCAGTCCACGTGGCACTGCCTGAGCTTGCCCGGGCCCCCGTATTCCTCTCCGCGCATTTTCTTCATGATATCCGACGCGACGCCTTCGGGGTAGATGTCCCGAATGTTGAGCGACGACATGGCCTCCCTGGCGGAATACCCGGAGATTCTCTCGGCCACCTCGCTAAAAATCAGGATATTGCCCTTCTTGTCGGCGCCCACCACGCCGTCCACGGCGCTGTTGATGAGATTCCTTAAAAACGAGTTGGCGCGGTTGAATTTCTTCTCCAGCTTTTCCTGGATCCGCAAATCGAATTTCATGCTCACAAAGGCCTCCACCTCCCCGTCCGGCAAACGGATGGGATAGGCGTACTGGCAGGCCATCATGTCGGTTTTCAGAAATTTTCCGGGAATCTGCTTCAGCTCCGGGGATTTTTTGCGAATGGCGTCCACCACCGCGCAATCCTCGCAGGGCCTGTCATGACCGTAAAAAAACTCATGGCATTTTTCCCCCACGCATTCGGCCTCTTTGTCCCGGGGCTTTGCGGAATTGCAGAACAGGATATCAAAGTCCGGGGAGACGATAATGAGTTTCTTTTTGAAAGACTGGAACGCTTTGAGAATCAGCTCTTTTTGTTTTTCATCCAGTTTTTTGATTTCCGGCGGCTGAGCGCCTGTTTGTTTTTCCATCTGAGCCCTGAGTGTGAGACGTTTTTGGGTTTTTGAAATCATGTGAATCAAATTTAAAAACTAAATTACCCGGGTACCACAAAACACGCGTGAAGTAAAGGGTTTAAATTTCGCCTGGCCGGGTCCCGGAACCCTCAAACCACCTGGGTCGCGACTTTCCGGCTGAAAATGAAAGAAAAACAGAAAAAAAACGGGGTTTTTTCATTTCAAGACATTCGGCTGATCAGCGTCGAAAAAAGCGGTTTTTCCTTGACTAAAAATATTATTTGACATAATTACGGTGGCGGCGACAAGATCACAGCCATTTCCAGGCTGTTTTGTTTCATGGCATTGACAAGAATTAGAAAGTGTAAGGAGTTCTTTATGACTGACAAGCCCGTGGGATCCGTCATGGTGGTCGGGGGCGGAATCACCGGAATGCAGGCGGCGATTGATCTCGCCGATTCCGGCTATTATGTGCACATGGTTGAAAAAACCTCGGCCATCGGCGGCGTGATGAGCCGGCTGGACAAAACGTTTCCCACCAACGACTGCGCGATGTGAATTATCTCGCCCAAACTGGTCGAGGTCGGCCGGCATCTGAATATCGAAGTGTTAACCCTGTCAACCATTGAAGGCATTGAGGGGGAAGAGGGCAATTTCACCGTCTCGGTCAAAAAATCCCCGAGGTATGTGGACCTGGACAAGTGCATCGCCTGCGGCGCGTGCGCTGAAAAATGCCCGGCGAAAACCTCCGACGAGTTCAACGAGGGCCTGGCCAAAAGAAAGGCCATCTACCTGCCCTACCCCCAGGCGGTTCCCCTGAAATACGCCATCGACGCCGACAGGTGCATTTATTTTAAAAAGGGAAAATGCAAGGCGTGCGAAAAGTTCTGCCCCACCGACGCCATCCGTTTTGACGAAACCGAAGAGATTTTAAAAATCAACGTGGGGTCCGTGATCGTGGCCGGGGGATTCAAACCCTTTGATCCCTCGGGTCTGGACAACTACCAGCATCACGCCTTTCCCAATGTGGTCACCAGCCTGGAGTTTGAGCGCATCCTGGCGGCGGGCGGCCCCACGGGCGGCCATGTGCTTCGTCCCTCGGACGGACAGGAAGCGAAAAGAATCGCCTGGCTCCAGTGCGTGGGATCCCGGGACATGAACCGGTGCGACAACGAATACTGCTCGTCCGTGTGCTGCATGTACGCCATCAAGGAGTCCGTCATCGCCAAGGAGCATATCGGGGATTCCTTTGAGCCCACCATTTTTTATATCGACATGCGGACCCACGGCAAGGATTTTGAAAAATACTACGAACGGGCCAAGGACCAGGGGACCCGGTTCATCCGGTCCCGGGTTCACACCGTCCAGGAGGCGGACGACTCCGGAACCCTCAAGCTGGCCTACGTGTCCGAGTCCGGGGAAATCGAAAACGAGACATTCGACATGCTCGTCCTTTCCGTGGGCATGGAGCCGGCCGACTCCGTCGCGGACCTGGCCGGCCGCCTGGGAATCGAGCTGGACCGGTTCAACTTCGTCAAAACCGAAGACATCGCCCCGGTCTCCACCTCCAGACCCGGCATATACGCCGCCGGCGTCATACGGGGCTGCAAAGACATCCCCCAGTCCGTGGTGGAGGCCGGCGCCGCCGCCTGCGCCGCCGGAATGAAGCTGGCCCCGGCCCGGGGCGAGATGACGTCCGCGAAACGCTTTCCCGACGAAACCGACGTGGCCGGCGAAGAGCCCCGCCTGGGGGTCTTTGTGTGCAACTGCGGCGTGAACATCGGCGGGGTGGTGGATGTGCCGGGCGTCGTGGAATACGCCAAAAGCCTTCCCGGCGTGGAGTACGTGGAGGAGAGCCTCTTCACATGCAGTCAGGACACCCAGGAAAAAATGGCCGAGGCGATCCGGGAAAACAGGCTCAACCGCGTCGTGGTGGCGGCCTGCACCCCGAGAACCCACGAGCCCCTTTTCCAGGAGACCATCCGAAACGCCGGACTCAACCCCTATCTTTTTGAAATGGCCAATATCCGAAACCAGTGCGCCTGGGTGCATTCGGACGAAAAAGAAAAAGCCACCCAAAAGGCCCGGGACCTGGTGAGAATGGGCGTGGCGCGGGCGGGCGTTCTGGAGCCCATTCCCGATCTTTCCGTGGAGGTGAAAAAATCCGCGCTGGTGGCGGGCGGCGGGGTGGCCGGCATGACGGCCGCGCTGAGCCTGGCGGAACAGGGATTTAAAACCACCATCGTGGAAAAAGAGGCCGTTCTGGGCGGCGCGGCCCGGGACGTTAAAAAAACCTGGAAAAGCGCCGATGTCCAGGCCTTTTTAAAAGACATGATCGAAAGAGTCGAAAAGCATCCCGACATCGACACGCTTCTGAGCGCCGCCATCACCGGGGCCTCCGGCTTTGTGGGCAATTATGTCACAGACGTGTCTGTGGACGGGACGCCCGCCTCCATTGAGCACGGCGTGGCCATCATGGCCACCGGCGGCCACTCCTCCAGCCCCGATGAATACCTTCTGGGCAAAGACCCCCGGGTGAGCGTGTGGCACGATCTGGAAAACGACCCCGGGCGTCTCAAAGGCGCCGACAGCGTGGTCTTCATCCAGTGCGTCGGGTCCCGGGAGGAAGGCCATCCCTACTGCTCGGGCATATGCTGCACGGCCTCGGTGTCCATGGCCATCGACATCAAGGACGAAAACCCCGACGCCCAGGTTTATATCCTGTACCGGGACATCCGGACATTCGGGGAAAGGGAGCTGATTTACAAAGAGGCCCGGGAGAAAGGGGTTTTGTTCATTCGCTACACGCCGGAAAAAAAGCCCGAGGTCAGAGAGGAAAACGGCGATCTCATGGTCCGGGTCCACGACCCCGTCATCGGCCGGGACTTGGACATCAAGGCCGATCTCATCAACCTGGCCACGGCCATCGAGCCCCATGACAACCAGGAGCTGGCCTCTTTTTACAAACTCCCCGTGAACGAGGAGAATTTCTTCATGGAGGCCCACGCCAAGCTCAAACCTGTGGAGTTCGCCTCCGACGGCCTTTTCATGTGCGGCCTGGCCCATTATCCCAAATCCATCGACGACAGCGTCGCCCAGGCCATGGCGGCGGCCAGCCGGGCCGCGGCGGTTCTGGCCAGAGACTCTATCGACATTTCCCCGCTGGTGTCCAAAGCCGACGCGGAAAAATGCGTCGGATGCGGGCTTTGCGAGGAGATCTGCGCCTTCGGCGCCATTGTCCTGGAAGAGACCGACGGCGCGGGAAGCCGGGCCAAAAACATACCGGCCTCATGCAAGGGATGCGGCCTGTGCGCCGCGTCCTGCCCCAAACAGGCCATCGACATGCTGCATTTCAGAGACGCCCAGATCGAGGCGTCCATTCTGGCGGTGTGACGACGCGGGCATGATTTGGACAAACCAAGTGAAAAATCTAAGGTGAAAAATATGAATGAATTCGAGCCTAAAATTCTGGCTTTTCTCTGTAACTGGTGCGCCTACGCGGGCGCGGACCTGGCGGGGGTTTCGCGGATGCGCTACCCCTCCTCCGTCCGCTCGGCCCGGGTCATGTGCTCCGGAAGGGTGGACCCGCTCTTTGTCATCAAGGCGTTTCGCCAGGGATGCGACGGCGTCCTGGTGGCGGGGTGACATTTCGGAGACTGCCATTACCTGGAAGGTAATGTTCACGCCGACAAAAAAATACGAATGGCGAAAAAACTGCTGGATATCTCCGGAATCGGCGCCGAGCGGCTCCACATCGAATGGGTGTCCTCCGCCGAGGCCCAGCGTTTTGTGGACACGGCCCATCGCGTCACGGACTGTGTGCGAAAATGCGGAAAATTCAAGCCCGAAGACTTTGAAATAGAGCTTGAGGCGGTGGAAATGACCCTTGAAAACCAGTCCATCCGATGGCTGGTGGGAAAAGAGTCTGCGATCACGGCCAAAGGAGACGTTTACGGGCGCCCCTGGGACAAGGAGCGCTATGAGGACGTCATTGACAATGAACTGGAAAGGGAATACCAGAAAAACCTGATTTTCCTTTCCATTAAAAATGGAGACAGATCGGTTCGGGACGTGGCGAAGAGCGCCGGCATTGAGCTTTTGCGGGTCTCTTATCTCCTGGCCGACCTTGAAAGATCCAATCGGGTGGAATTTTCCGGAATGGAAGACCGAAAACCGGTGTTCACCGCCATTGGATAAGGAGAAACGATGGGATCTGTGACGGACATGAAAAAAAGCGGCTCGGTCATGGTGGTGGGAGGCGGCATCGCGGGCATGCAGGCCTCTCTTGATCTGGCCAACGCCGACTATAAGGTTTACCTGGTTGAAAAAGGCCCGACCATCGGCGGCCTGATGGCCAGGCTGGACAAAACCTTCCCGACCAACGACTGCACCATGTGAGTCATCTCGCCCAAACTGGTCGAGGTCGGCCGGCATATGAACATTGAACTGATCACCAACGCGGAGGTGAAATCCGTCGAGGGCAGGCCCGGAAATTTCATGGCCACCCTGGCGAACCACCCCCGCTATATTGATCCCGCCGCCTGCACAGGCTGCGGGGACTGCGCCCGGGCCTGTCCGGTCTCGGCGGTCAATGAAATCAACAAGGGCTTAAACGACCGGCGGGCCACGCACATCGAGTACGCCCAGGCGGTTCCTTTGGCCTTCGCCATCGACGCCCAGGCGTGCGTGGGCTGCGGTCTTTGCGAAAAAATGTGTCTGGCAAATGCCGTGCGGTACGACGACAAGGTCAAAGAAACCAAAAAAACCGTGGGCTCCGTCATCCTGGCGCCCGGAACAAAAGGGTTTGATCCGTCCGGGATTGAGGCGCTGGGATACGGCAAATACCCCAACGTGGTGACCTCCGAGGGCTTTGAGCGAATCCTTTCGGCGGGCGGACCGTATTTCGGACATGTCATGCGCCCCCTGGACCGCCAGGAGCCCAAGAGCATCGCCTGGCTCCAGTGCGTGGGCTCCCGGGACTCGAACCAGTGCGGGAACGGCTACTGCTCGTCGGTGTGCTGCATGTACGCGGCCAAGGAGGCCATGATCGCCAAGGAGCATATCCACGGCGATCTGGACTGCGCCGTGTTCAACATGGACATGCGAACCTTCGGCAAGGACTATGAGAAATATTTCTTAAGGGCCCGGGACAAGGAGGGCATCCGGTTCGTCAAGGCCAGGGCCCACACCATCACCGAGATTTCCGAGACCGGGGATTTGGCGCTGCGCTACGCCAATGAGGCCGGCGACATCGTGGAAGAGGTCTTTTCCATGGTCGTGCTTTCCGTGGGGCTCACCATTCCCGACTCCGCCGTCGATCTGGCCAAACGGCTGGACGTGGACATGGACCGGTACCATTTCGCCGAAACCGACCCCTTTTCACCGGTGGAAACCTCCAGGCCCGGCATCTATGTCTGCGGGGTTTTCCAGGGTCCCAAGGACATACCGGGATCGGTCACGGAAGCCGGCGCGGCGGCCTGCCTGGCCGGAGCGGACCTGTCCGAGTCCCGGGGCGCCGACATTGATCACGTGAAGCAGCCCGAGGAAATCGACATCGCGGGCAAAGACCCCCGGGTCGGCGTTTTTGTCTGCAACTGCGGCATCAACATCGGCGGCATTGTGGATGTCCCCGCCGTTCAGGAATACGCCTCCACCCTTCCCGGGGTGGTGTTCGCCGACTCCAACCTCTTCACATGCAGCCAGGACACCCAGGAAAAAATCAAAGAGATGATCAAAACCCACGATCTCAACCGCGTGGTGGTGGCCTCGTGCAGCCCCAAGACCCATGAGCCCATGTTCATGGAGACCCTGGAGGCGTGCGGGCTCAACCGGTATCTCTTTGAGATGGCCAACATCCGCAACCAGAACTCGTGGATTCACTCCAAACAGCCCGAAGTCTCCACCGCCAAGGCCAAGGACCTGGTGAGAATGGCCGTGGCCCGCGCCGGGACCCTGAAGCCTTTGAAGGAAAAGGTCATCCAGGTGATCCAGAAGGCCCTGGTCATCGGGGGCGGCGTGGCCGGCATGAACTCGGCCCTGAGTCTGGCCCGGCAGGGATTCGAGGTGGTTCTGACGGAAAAAGAGCCGGTTCTGGGAGGTTTCGCGCGAAACCTGATCCACACCATCGAGGGGGCCGACATCGGCGCCTATATCGAAAAACTCTCAAACGAGGTGTCGGCCCATGAAAAAATAAAAGTCCTCACCGGCGCCCATATCAAAGGGTTCGGCGGCTACAAGGGCAATTTCGAGACCCGGCTTTCCATTGACGGCGAAACCGATGAAAAAATCGTCAAACACGGGGTCATTATCGTGGCCACCGGCGCCGTGGAATACCAGCCCTCGGAATATCTCTACGGGCAGGACAAACGGGTCTCCACCCAGGTGGAGCTGTCCCGCATGCTGGAAGACGGCCCCTGGGACGATCCCGAGTGCGTGGTCATGATCCAGTGCGTGGGCTCCCGAAACGACGAAATGGCGGAATGCTCCAGGATCTGCTGCCAGGCCGCTGTGAAAAACGCCTTGAAGATCAAGAAAAAAAGCCCGGACACCCAGGTGTTTGTGCTGTACCGGGACATGAGAACCTACGGTCTGATGGAGGATTTTTACAAAGAGGCCCGGGAAAAAGGCGTGATGTTTATCCGCCACGATCTGGATTCCCTCCCCGAAGTCTCGGCCTCCGACGAAGGCGTGCTGGTGAGAACCCGCGACCATGTCCTGGAAAGGGACATCGAGATCCGGGCCGACCTTCTGGCCTTAAGCGCGGGGGTGAGAGCCGCCGACACGAAAGAGCTGGCCGGCATCATGAAGCTCAACGCCAACCAGGAAGGCTACTTCATCGAGGCCCATGTGAAGCTTCGGCCGGTGGACATGCCCGGGGAGGGCATTTTCCTGTGCGGAACGGCCCACGGACCCAAGCTGATATCCGAGACCATCTCACAGGCCCAGGCCGCGGCGGCCCGCGCCACGACTTTCCTGGCCAGGCCCGAGATCAAGCTGTCCGCCATCACGGCCCATGTGGACACGGATCATTGTGTCAGGTGTCTCACCTGCCTTCGAACCTGTCCCTTTGATGTGCCGGCTTTCAACGAAGAGAAAAAGGTCATCGAAATCGACGAGGCCATCTGCCACGGATGCGGCACATGCGCGGGAGCCTGCCCCCGGCAGGCCATTCAGCTCGGTTTTTACGAAGACGAACAGATCAAATGCAAAATTGACGCATTGCTTTCGGGAGGAGTTTAATGGCTGACTTTGAACCCACCATCATCGCCTTTTGCTGCGAATATTGAGGATATTCGGCCGCGGACCTGGCAGGTTCCATGCGACTCGAATATCCGGCGAACATTAAAATCATCAGGGTCCCCTGCACCGGAAAGGTGGATGTCATGTATCTTTTGCGCGCCATCCGGAAGGGCGCGGACGGCGTTTATTGCGTGGGATGCCTGGAAGGGGCGTGCCACTATAATGAGGGCAACCTAAGGTGCAGGGAGCGGGTCAATCACGCCCGGGCGGTTCTGGATGAGATCGGCCTTGAGGGGGACCGGATCAGGATGTACAACCTGTCATCCGGGGAAGGCCCCACCTTCGCCGCTTACGCCCGGGAAATGGCTGAAAATGTTAAAAAAATAGGCCCGAATCCCTTAAAGGACAAATAAAGACGCAACCATTGCGATCAATCAACCAAGGAGTCAAGATAATGGCAGAAGAAGTAATCAGGATAGGAGGCAAAAAGGCCGGCTCTTTCAAAGACAGGGTGATGGAGATTCTCCCCGAGGGAGGAAACCTGAACCTTTGCCTGACATGCGGGCTCTGCTCTTCGGGATGCCCCGCCACCGGACTCAAGGACATGGACCCCCGGAAATTTTTGCGCATGGCGGCATTAGGCATGGACGACGAGATATACGAGTCCGAGTGGCCCTGGATGTGCACCATGTGCCAGCGGTGCGTTTACCTGTGCCCCATGAAAATCGACATTCCCCAGCTCATCTTCAACGCCCGGCAGCTGCGCCCCCGTGAAGAGCGGCCCAAGGGAATCCTGGGCTCATGCGACACGGCCCTTAAAACCGAGACCCGAAGCGCCATGGGCACATCGCCCGAGGATTTCAAGTTCGTGGTGGAGGACGTTCTGGAGGAGTACCGGGAGTCCCAGCCCGAATTTAAGGACATGCAGGCCCCCATCGACAAAGAGGGCGCCGAATTCTTCGTCAACCAGAACTCCAGGGAGCCGGTGACCGAGCCCGACGAAATGGTTCCTTTGTGGAAAATCCTCCACCTGGCCGGGGTGGACTGGACATACGGCAGCGTGGGATGGGCCGGGGAAAACTACTGCCTCTTCATGGCCGACAACGAGGGCTGGAAAACGATCGTCGAAAGCCAGGCCGGTCAGGCCGAGAAGCTCAAGGCCAAGACCTATCTCAACACCGAGTGAGGGCACGTCACCTTCGCAGTCCTGGTAGGACTGAAAAAATTCAACATCCCTCACAGCTTTCAGGTCAAAAACATTTATGAGTATTACGCCAAATGGATTCGGGAAGGCAAGCTCAAGGTCAACTCGGACTGGAACAAGGATTTAAAAATCAAGTTCACGGTGCAGGACCCGTGCCAGATTGTCCGGAAAACCTTTGGCGATCCCATCGCCGACGATTTGAGATTTGTGGTCAAATCGGTCGTGGGCGAGGAGAATTTTGTGGACATGGCGCCCAGCAAGTCCAACAACTATTGCTGCGGCGGCGGCGGAGGCTTTCTGCAGTCCGGCTACAAAGAGGAGCGGCTCAAGTACGGAAGGCTGAAAGACGAGCAGATCAAGGCCACCGGCGCGGACTACTGCATCGCGGGATGCCACAACTGCCACGCCCAGATCCATGAGCTGAGCGAGCACTACGGCGGGAACTACCCGGTGCTTCATTTATGGACCCTCATATGCCTTTCCCTGGGCATTTTGGGACCCAATGAGCGTGAATATCTTGCTGATGATCTCAAAGAGGTGAATGTCTTTCACCCTGAAACGGCCATGTAGCGCTTATTTGACGAGGAGGAGCGATGATAGTTGCAAAAAGAAAACCCTTTGATGAAATCAAAGACATGATCCAGGACTACAAAAGGGTTTTGACCATCGGCTGCGGCACCTGCGTGGCCGTATGCCTGGCCGGCGGCGAAAAGGAAGTGGACGTCTTAAACGCGGAGCTGGACATGGCGCGAAAGCTGGATGAAAACCCCATTGATCTTGCCGCCTACACTGTTGAGCGGCAATGCGACCGGGAATACATGGAGGTCCTGGACGACCGGGTGGAGGAAAGCGAGGCCCTTTTGTCCATGGCCTGCGGCGCCGGCATCCAGTTTCTTGCGGAGCGCTACCCCCACAAACCTGTTTTCCCGGGGGTGGACACCTCGTTTATCGGGATCAACCAGGATGTGGGCTGGTACGAAGAGCGCTGTCGCTCCTGCGCCTCCTGTGTGCTGGGCATGACCGGGGGAATCTGCCCCGTCACCATGTGCGCCAAGGGCCTCTACAACGGCCCCTGCGGCGGCACCAACCAAGGAAGCTGCGAAATCAATCCCGATCAGCCATGCGCCTGGCATATGATTTACGAGCGGCTGTCCAAACAGGACAGGCTGGATTCCATCCTGGATGTGGTCCCCCCCCAGGATTGGAGAAACCAGACTCCCCGAACGGTGATTCAGCCGGGGTATTCCAAAAAATCCGAATAAAATTCAATCAAACCGATAAAGAGGGCGCTTGAAATGGAGTTGAAATCAGGGAGCAATTTAGAAAAAATATTGGTAAACGGCCACTTTGCATTCACCGGCGAGCTGGGCCCCCCCCAGGGGGCCAACAGCGAGGAGGTGCGGAAAAAGGCCGGTTACCTTAAAGGAGTGGTGGACGCGGTCAACATCACCGACAACCAGACCGCCATGGTGCGCATGTCCAGCTGGGCCGCCAGCCTCATCGCGATCCAGGAAGGGGTGGAGCCCAATTACCAGATGGTCTGCCGGGACCGGAACCGCCTGGCCATGCAGTCCGACATCCTGGGCGCCTACGCCCTCGGCATTCGGAACATGCTCTGCCTCTCCGGGGACCATCCCCAGTTCGGGGACCATCCCCAGTCCATGGGCGTGTTCGACGTGGATTCCATGCAGCTCATCCAGATGACGCGAAAAATGCGGGACGAGGGAAAGCTTCTGAGCGGCACCGAACTGGACGAGGCGCCCAAAATGTTCATCGGCGCCGCCGCCAACCCCTTTGCCGAGCCGTATGAATGGCGGGTCCACCGCCTGGCCAAAAAAATCCGGGCCGGGGTGGATTTCATCCAGACCCAGTGCATCTACAACATGGAGCGCTTCCGAAACTGGATCAAAGAGGCCAACGACATGGGGCTGACGGAAAAAGCCTACATCCTGGCCGGTGTCACCCCCATGAAAAGCGTGGGTATGGCCAAATACATGAAGTCCAAGGTGCCGGGGATGGATGTCCCGGAGGAGATCATCAAACGTCTCCAGGGCGCGGAAAAGGGAAAGGTGGCCGAGGAAGGCATCAAAATCGCCTGTGAGCAGATCGAGGAGTTCAAGGAGATGGAGGGCGTTCACGGCGTTCACTTCATGGCCATTGAGTGGGAGCACAAGGTGCCTGAGATCGCCGAGCGGGCCAACGTTCTGCCCAGACCCCAGGTCTAAAACCGAAACCTGATCTAAGACGGTCTATAAGAAACAAAAAGGGGGCGGCTCTGTCAAAGGAGCCCGCCCCCCTTTTTTTTGTTTTATCTTTTTTCTACTCTTCTTTTTCGCCGCCGTCCGCCGGTTTTTCAGCCTTGGGCGGATCGTCGGCTTTTTCGGCTTTGGCTTCCGTCTTCTTTTTGGCCGCTTTTTTGGATTTTTTGGCGACTTTCTTTTTTTTCTTTTTCTTCTTTTTCTTGATCTCGGGTTTTTTGTCCAGAAGCGCGTCCACAATGGTCTGAAGACTCATTTCGCTTTTTTCAACAGACAGCTCCTTTGGATCAATTCCCAGGCTCAATCCCAAAAGCTGGGTGAACAGAATGGAGGGCAGCGCGTTTTTCCGGTCTCCCTCGTTTTGATCCGCCATCATCCGCTGGCCCCGGTCCAGCTGAAGCTGGCAGTAGGCGCAGGCCGAGCAGACGCAGTCGGCGCCCGCTTTTTTGGCGTCGGCGATTTTTCCCCGGACGATTTTGTCGGAAAGGTCGTCATCCACCCCCCGCATGGAGGCGCCGCAGCATCGGGACTGCAAGTCCCAGGGGACCAGCTCCGCGCCGGTGATTTTCACCAGCTCATCAAATATGGCGGCGGACCCGGGAGCGCCGAAATTCGCGACCTCCCCGGGCCGAAGGATATGACACCCGTAGTGGACGGCGATCTTCGTTCCCTCAAAACTCCTCACCAGTCTTTCCCGGATGCGCTCAATCCCGATATCAAAATAAAGGACCTCCAGCAGATGCTTGATTTTGGAGGATCCTCCAAAGCGCAGATCTTCTTTTTGAAGCTTTTCGTTGACCCCTTCCAGGGCCTCGGGATCCCGCCGAAGCAGGTCATCCACATGTTTCAGGCTGCCGTAACAGCAGTTGCAGAAGGTCATCACATCCAGATTCCGCTTTTCGGCAAGGGACAGATTCCGGGCCGAAGCCAGGGCGTAGGCGTTGTAATCGCAGCTTTTCGCCGGATAACCGCAGCAGTTGAATTCCTTGATATCCACGATATTCACGCCCAGTCTCTTCATCACCGCGTCTGTGGACACATTGTACTGTTCCAGAAAGACCGCCGTCGCGCAGCAGCGTTGTATTGCGTATTCCATATCCATCCGTCTCCTTACACTCTTTGAGAATCTTCTTTTATACGTCTTGCGGCCATGTTCTTGATTTCATAAAACACGTCGGTCACCGGAACCCCCTGGGGGCATGCCTCCTGGCATTCATAGCATCCCAGGCAGCTCCACAGCATTTTGGACCTGAATATCAAATCGTCAAACCCCATCACAGCGGAATGAATAATCTGGTGCGGACCGATCCCTAAGTCCCCCGGGGAGTCCTCATACTGGTTCGCCACCGGGCACACGGATGTGCATGTCGTGCAGGCGAAGCATGAGGCGAAGGTGTTTCCGTTGATGGAAAGCCGCGACAGGCTTTTTTTGAATTCGCTCTCCCCTTCCTCAAGGTTGACGGATATGTCCGCCTCGCCGAAGTCGGCGAACTTTTCCTCAAGCGCCTGGGTCGCCCTGTCCGCGGGCGCCGCGTAATCACCGGATTCAATCTCCTCTTTTTTCAGGCCCCGGTAAAAGGAAAAGGAAGAAAGGGCCATCATCTGGGGGCCGCCCTCTTTCAGGGCCGTTTCCCGGGCCGAAAACCACAGTTCCTGGAGGTTGATTCCCACCGGGCACACCACCGTGCAGTTTCGGCAGTTGGCGCACATCATAAGCCCTTCCTGGATATCGCCGACATCCGTCTCGCAGGTTTTGCCGGCGACGAATTTTTTCACCGAAGCCAGTTTTTCAGACGGAAGGATGTTGGCGTTTCCCGCCTCCTCAAACATCACCCCCACGAAACAGTTCACGCTGCATGTTCCGCAGTGCGTGCACGCGTCAAGCTCCATGATCTGGCGGACGGCGACGACGGCCGGATCGGATTTCTCAGGATCCGCGACGGCGTTGGCCAGAAGCGATATGGGGCTGACGATGATATGAAACATTCGGCTGAACGGCAGATAGGCCAGCCCGATGAGGCAAAGCCAGAAATGAAAATAATAAAGGATGTCGTGAAAGCCGATCCGGTTCAGATACAAGGCGATGGGCCGGATCCCCGCGGAAACGGCGTAGCTGACAAAGGCCGCCTGGGCCGGGGCGTGGCAGTCGGCGCAGTTCATTTCATTGGCCTCGGCCCCCAGCTCCAGGAGATCGGCGTCAAAAGGGGGTTTGGACCCGGGGGAAACCACGCCGTAATTTTCAACCCAGAAGGCCTCAAGGGCCTTAAGCTCGTCTTCGTCCTCAATGTCCGAATAATCCTGCACCATCTGCTCATAAACCGAATGAGAGGTGATCTGGGAGGCCTGGAGCAGAAAACCGGTGAGCATGATCGCGGCCAGAATGGCGACCATGTAATGGTCCATGGCGTTGTTCACAAGCCTTGGAATCTTCAGAATATGGCGCCGGTAAAACGAAATTCCCAGACCGACCACGACAATGACTCCGAACAGGTCTCTTAAAAAAAGAAAGGGGTTGACGGTGGACTGGAAATCCGCAAAAAACATAAAGCCCAGGGCGTGCATGAACAAAAGGGCCATAAAACCGCCGTATATGCACATGTGCATGGCCCATCGCAGGGCGCTCTCCCTCAATATCCGCCGCTGCAGGATCACATCCAGAACCAGGACCCGCCCCAGGGTCAAAATTCCGGGGCCAAAAAGGGTCCCCGAAATTCCTTTCAAAACCGCCGCGATCCTTTTCCCGGGGCCGAACGCTTCCGCCTGCGGAGAGAGACTGTGGCGAAACCAGGTTGAAACCTTGTAAACGACGCCCAAACCGAAAATGACAAGAGCAATGTAAAGACTTGTTTTTAACTCCACAACCAATTCCCCTTTATCTTAAGTAAGAAATTAAATTTTCAAACGATAAAAATATATCCAATGGGTTCGGATGTCAAGAATTTAATGGGTCTTCGCGGGAGATGAAAAAACGCCCCCGGCTAAAAATGATAAACTCGTAAAAAGTGGATCAGACGGCATCGTAAAAATTCGATGTACAAGGCGTGGTGGTTTTTAAATAAGCGAGGCGATACCCAGTATGCCGAACGAACAAAAAACCGCCGCAACGCAGTAGATCGGATTTTTACGATGTTGTCAAAAATGGGGTTGCTTTCCCGGGTGACCGCGTATTAAAATACAGACTTGAGGCAAAAAACAAAGACGAGGGAGAATATGACACGATTTTTCAACACGGCGGGGCCGAACAACAGCGAGGATCATTACTGCTTTCCGCCTCTCGAACGTTTCGATATGGACGAAATATTGTCTTTGATTGATCAAAAAAAATATTTCACCCTTCACGCGCCGCGTCAGACAGGCAAAACCACCTGCATTCTCGCGCTCGCGGAGCATCTCAACCAACAGGGCAAATACAAATGCCTGTATTGCAATGTCGAATCCGCCCAGGGCGCCCGGGAGGATGTGAAAAGGGGCATGACCGCGATTTTGAGCCAAATCGCGGACAGGGCCGAAATGTATCTGCGTGACCTCACGGTTCAGGATATATGGCGGGATGTGCTGGACCGGCATGGCGAAGACGCGGCTCTCGACGCCGTCATATCAAGATGGTGCGTCGCGTCCGACAGGCCGGTCATCCTGATCATAGACGAAATAGACGCGTTGATCGGCGACACCCTGATTTCCGTCCTCCGGCAGTTGAGGGCCGGATATACCAAAAGACCGGACATGTTTCCTCAATCCATTATCCTGTGCGGAATTCGGGACATCAGAGATTACAGAATCCATTCTTCGAGAACAAAAGAGATTATCACAGGCGGCTCCGCTTTCAATATCAAGGCGAAATCGTTCAGGCTCGGGGATTTTTCCAGAGAAGAGGTGGAAAAACTGTATGCCATGCATACGGATGAAACCGGTCAGACATTTGACGAAGACGCGATGGAGCTGGCGTGGGAATATACCCAGGGACAGCCCTGGCTGGTGAATGCCCTCGGGTACGAGGCGACTTTCGATATGAAAAAAAACCGGGACAGGACCATTTCCATCACGGCGGAAATGATACGCCGGGCAAAAGAAAATATCATCATAAGACGGGAGACCCATATTGACCAGCTGGTCGACAAACTGAAGGAAGACCGGGTCAGGCGGCTGATAGAGCCGTTTCTTACGGGCGGAAAAATCAAACAAAATCGCCCCGACGACACCCAATATCTGATTGATCTGGGAATGATGAAACGAGGCCGGGAGGGGCTTGTCATCTCGAATCCGATTTACGCGGAGGTGATCCCGAGGGAATTGACCTACACGGCCCAGGATAATTTCATGCCTCTGTTCACAGGCTTATGGTATCTCAACGAAGAGGGGCGGGTTGACGCTGAAAAACTGCTCTCCGAATTTCAACAGTTTTTCAGAGAAAATTCCGAAAGCTGGATCCAGCAGTTCGACTATCTTGAAGCCGGCCCGCAGCTTTTGCTTCAGGCGTTTTTGCAGCGAATCATAAACGGCGGCGGAAGAATAGAAAGAGAATACGGACTTGGCAGAAAACGCACGGATCTTCTGATCATCTGGCCCTGGGAAAAAGGAGCGCAAAGGATCGTCATAGAGCTGAAAATCAAATATGGCGAGCTTGAGCGGACAATCAGCGCGGGGCTTGAGCAAACTTTTGAATATATGGATAAATGCGGCGCCGAAACCGGCAATCTGATTGTTTTCGACCGGGACGCGGAAAAAACGTGGGATGAAAAAATTTTTCAGCGCAAAGAGAATTATCGAGGGCGCATGATTGATATTTGGGGGATGTGATCCCGTTTTTTATCCACACACCCTATGGACTTGTCACAGTTGACGCGTGACCTGTTCGCCTGTTTTTTGCAAGAAAAGATTGACGCTGTCATCACAATATGGTGTATTATTTACAATAGTGTGGGACACGTAAGTAGCGGCGCGGAATACGTATATTCTCGATAATACAGGAAAGGAGGGGAGACAGAGCGCATGGTCACGACACATATGACCGACATTGTTCATGAGTTCAAACAGGCTGTCGCCGCCAAATATACCGTGACTGATATGTGGTTGTTCGGCTCCAATGCGCGAGGAGACGCGACGGAAGAGTCGGATATTGATATTTTTCTTCAGCTCGCCGATCTCACGAAGGATATGGAGCAGGATGTGTATAATATGGCCTATGATTTAGAACTGAAATACGATTGTTTGATTGACGTTATTCTGCTCTCAGACGCCGTCGTCAAAACACATTCCAACCACTTGCCGATCTACCGCAATATTCTGCGGGAGGGGGTGCGTCTATGACGCCTGAAGATCGGCGCGCGATTGTCATCTATCGGTTGGAACGCTCGGAAGAGTCGTTGCGGGCAGCTCGACTGTTACGGGAAAACGCCATGCTCATCCCGGCCATGAATCGTATCTATTACGCCATGTTTTATGCCGTTCAGGCGGTGTTGGCGCGTGATAATGCGTCGTTTTCGAGGCATGGACAAGTCAAGGGCTATTTCAATCGTGAGTATATCAAACCCCGTGTCTTTCCTGTTGAGGCCGGCAAGC